>JAJKIB010000516.1 GCA_021154745.1 Mycobacterium sp. | reverse complement strand
TTCGGCCATCACGGGTCGGTCGTTGACATCCAGCCGCAGGCCGACGCCCCGCACCGGTAACCACACACCCACACCAAGGGGCACCCAATTGGGGTGCCCCTCTTTCGTTGGCAGCATCGCCGTGAAGGGCGCGGGGTCGGGATGATGTTCGGCGTACATGCGTCGCCAGTACGCCTCTTCATCGGCATCTCCCTTGCTACCGCCTGAAGGACAGCGGTCCTGAGGCGCGGCTACGTACCCACGCGGCTCGCCCGCGCTGACGCCCGCTCGGCCGCCGCCCTTCCCGTGAGGCGGTGCCGCTGGCGCTGTTTGGGGTTCGCCCAGGGCTGGGTAGCCCAGTCGCATGAGAGCCGGGTTGGTCCTGACAGCGGTGGGGGTCGTGGCGCTCGCGGCGAGCGTCGTCGGCTACGCCGTCGGCTACGGCGGCTTCGGCACGGCAGCCGGGGTGGTCGCGCTGGCAAGCGTCGGCGTCGGCGTGGGCGCGCTCAATGATTGGTCACGCCACAAGAGCGCGGTCTTTAACCACCGCGCGAGCCGTTCGGCTCTCGTGCGCCAATCGTCGCGGCGCTGATAGCGCGGTGATCGACCGCCAGCCAGCCGCACTCACCCGTGCACGTTGAATCCTCGCCAACTTACCGCGATCAACCCGTCCGTGGAATTACGCCAGCGCGTCACGACCGGTGGTAAACGAAACAACGGGTGCTCTAGCCATGGGAACTCGACTCGGCGGCCCGGCGGAGCCGAACCCGCGCCGTCGCCAAGTAATCCTTCGAAACGGAAGTCGACCGACCATGTTCGAACAATCGACTAGCCAAAGGCTGGCAGGCGTCGATTAGGGGCGCCGCCCACTCGACCTCGCTGAAGGAATCGTGATGACCTGCGCCGCACCGATCCCGCGTCGGCATTCGCCGAAATGATCAGCGTCGCCGCCGACCACGGCGTCACCGTGCTGGCACTCGCGCGCGCTTTGATCAACCTCGTGGGCGGTCCCGCTGGGTTCCCTTGTGATGCGCGCGCACGGCACGCGGCCCTGCAACGATGGGGTCCAGCTCTTCAGTGAGCAGCCGTCGCCGAGACTCCTTGGCGGCGACTGACGGACGGCCGCAGCCATTCGCACGCTCGGCGGTCTTCCCTCGAGCTGCCCGTGCATCGGCGGAAGGCGGCGAGGCGACCGACGAAACCGACCAACAGCACGACACCGACGAGTTGGGCTAGCAGCCTCATCGGACGCTAAGCCCCTCCCCGCGCTGCGCGCTCACGATGCGTTGACTGGGGTAATGCAAACGCGTGGGGGCAGGTCGGATGAACGACGTCTACATCATCGAGAGCTGGCTCGGCGAGGTTCAACAGCTTTGGTCCACAGGCATTCACTTGCTCATGCGTGGACTCGACGGTGTGCGCGTGGATGTGGTGGGCTGGGGTGCAGGGGATAGACGTCCAGGCGCGACGCGGCGTGCCAGCTCCTGCCGGGCCCTCTAGGGCCTGCCTGAAACAACATCTGGGTTCTCAGCGGCGGGTTAGGCTGTTCGCCGCAAACGCTGCTGCTGAATGAGAATTTGCCGTTGACAGGTACCGAGCCAATCACGACCTCAGTGGAGCACCGCTATGGCATTGCGGTGCTCGCCGTCGGCGGCGAGATCGATATGGTTACTGCGCCTCAGTTCGAGAAAGCCATCGACGATGTGCTCGCTGATGATCCGCCGACTTTGGTCATCGATCTGACCGAGGTGACGTTTCTGGCGTCAGTGGGTCTACGACTTCTTGCGAGAGCCAACGAGCGGTTCGTTCTTGCGACAGCCAACAAGCGGTGCGGCGAGTCCGGTGGGTTCGCGGTGGTAGCCGGAGCGCCAGCGACTATTAGGCCGATCGAGCTGACGGATCTACACGAGGTCTTCGATGTGTATCTGTCCCTGGACGACGCGTTGGCGGCCATGCGGTCCAGGCATCGCTTGCGGTAACCACCCTGATGTCGGATCACCTTGCGGTGTCTTGAAACTGGTCTATTTAGAGGCAGGGGCAACCACTTGCCTGGCCGCCGTCATGTCATCGCCTCGGCCATCGCAATATGCCCCTCGAAGCCAAGCTCTGTGGCCATCGCGCGGTAGCGATCCCGATAGTCGCGGTAGGCGGCCTTGTCTCCATGGGCCCGCGCCAGCAGTGCTCGCAGCCGCAGCAGCCAGATGTCGCGGACAACCAGTCCGTCGTCGGCTGGCGCGTCCGCCAACCTGGTGATCGCGGCCTCGGCTTTAGCGACGTCACCGTCGACCCCGCGATCGAGCAGTGTCTCCACCAAAACACCCGTCGCTGGAACGCCCCACAACAGCAGTTGTCCCTCGCGGAAGAGATGGTCGACGGTGGCGCGGATCAGCGGTATCGCCTCATCGCGACCTCCACGGCTAGCCCGCTCACGTGCCGCGGAGACCTCGATGATCGGTAAATCGCCCAGGTCGTGTCCCCCGCGCACGAACGCCTCGCTGACCTCCGTCAGGAGCTGCTGTCCGCGGTCACGCTCCGCAGCCGTGTGGCGATGCACCAGCGCAACGCCCAGCGTCATCCGGGCGAAGTCCAACGCGAAGTCATCAGCGGATCGTTCGACAATCTGGAGGGCATCCTCGATCTCCCGCACCGCGGAATCGTCGGGCCTCAGCACGCCATACGGTATCCCCACGAAGTAGACGTAGGTGACGACCGTGGCATAGGACAGGGGGTCGGTGGTGCAGGCCATGGCCAGGCCGTGCCGCAGGTCGTCGCGCCATCCGGGACGACCCAGGAAGTAACGGGCCACACCCCGCGACGTATAGGCGAGCGCCAACGGAGACCCGTAAATCAAGTTGCCCTTAGACGGGTCCCCGTCGGCCAGGTCGATAACCCTCTGTGACCACCGCAGCACGTCAAGAAACTCGGCGCTCTCGCCCTTGGTGTATATGGCCGCGAAGGACAGTCCCACCGTCAAGGTCGGATCGCCGACCGACTCGATGAGGGCCATGGCTTCCGATGCCAGCCGCGACGCCTCGTGCACCCGGCCCTGGAACGCGTGATCCATGACCAGCCCCGCCATGGCGATGGCCAGCGACGCCTTGTCCCCGGCGGCCGCGCACAACTCCCGCAGTTCATCGAAACGGTCACCGGCCACGTTCACATGGACTCGCCAGGCGATCCCGCACAACATGGTGCGCGGGGCAATGCGCATGGCAGCCCGGTCCGGGTTTTCGGCGGGTAGTGCGTCGGCGATCTTTTCCGCGCGCTCCCAACTCAGTCGCGCCGCGGCGATGTCGCGATTGGTCGCCCACGTTGCCGCGCGCATCTGCCACCCGTAGGCGGCGTGCAGATCACCGGCGGCCTCCGGGTGGCGGCGATCAGCGCCGCATTCTGGTCGGCCGAACCGGGATCGTGTTGCTCGATCGCGGCGGCTAGTCGGCGGTGCAGTTGGGCACGGTCGGATTTGAGCTGGGATTCGTAGGCCACCGTACGGATCAGCGGGTGGCGGAAAGCGTACTCAGCCGATGGTGTGAAGCGGACCTGATCAACCAGCTCGACGCGGGCCAATACCTCCACGACAGGATCAATGCCCAGCGCGGTGACCAGCTCAGGTGTGAAGCGCAATCCGATCACCGCCGCGGCGTTCAACGTCTGCTTGGCATCAGGTTCAAGGCGGTCGATGCGCGCCGCGATGGCCGCCTGCAGCGTGGCGGGCACACTCACCTCGGCCATGTCAGTGCGGCATGTGTAGCCACCGCGGTGACCCTCCAGCACCCCGCGTTCGGCAAGCTCGCGCACCATCTCCTCGACGAAGAACGGATTCCCCGCGGCCCGCCCAGCGATCAGCGCCCCGATCGCCGTGACCGAGGGGTCGGCTCCCAGCAGCCCATCGAGCAGCTGGGTGGTCTCGCCTTCGGTCAGGGGTGCCAGCGAAATCGTCTGTGCACCGTGTATCCGCGTCAGCGCTCCCTCGTACTCGGGGCGGTAGGTGATCAACACCACCGAAGGTGTCTGCGGAATCACGGCCAGAAAGTCGGCGAACATCGACTCGCTGACCTCGTCGATCCAGTGCACATCCTCGATCACGTAGACGACCGGATCACTACGGGCCAGCGAGAGCGAATTGATCAGCGCGGTTATCCGCCGCCGCCGCGCGTCTGGATCAATCTGGGGCAGCGACATGTTGGGATCACCAATGCCCAGCAGGTCGTTGAGCAACAACACGTCTTCATCGCTGCCGCCGGGCACCTGCGCACGCACTAGTTGGCGCGCCATCTCATCATCGACAGCTGCTATCCCAGCGACATCGCGCAGCAGCCGCGCCACCACATGAAACGCAATATCGGCGGCATGGGACTCGCAGAAGGTCGAAAACACCTCCGCACCGCGGCGGCCCGCCATCGCCGCCACCTCGCGCACCAGACGGCTCTTGCCAATGCCAGGTGACCCCACCACGCCGACCACAGCGCCGTGGCCGTCGACGGCACGGTCCAGCAAGCCTTCAACGGCGGACATCTCCCACCGCCGACCAACCAGATTCGACTCCGCACGCCCCACAGCGCGATGCCCTGCGCCCGTGCCCAACAGCCGACGGGCCGCTACCGGCGCGTCGGCACCCTTGATCTGAACCAGCTCAGATTCGCCGAGAGTCGCCACGTCCTCAACAAGTCGCGCTGTCGAGGTGCTGAGCATCACTCCACCCGGCGGCGCCACCGACTCCATCCGCTGTGCCATCCCGACCTGCTCACCAATGGTGGTGTAACCCAAAGGCCCCGAACCGATCTCGCCCGCGATCACCTCTCCAGAGTTCAACCCGACCCGTAGCTTGAGATCGATGCCGTCCTGGCCTTGCACTACGACTGCAAGCGCCTGCGCTTCCTCCTGGATGGCCAAGGCGGCCAGGCAGGCCCGTATCGGGTGATCCTCCAACGCTGTTGGTGCACCGAACACCGCCATGATGCCGTCACCGGTAAAGCTGCCGACCGTGCCGTCATAGCGCTGAACCACTGAACTCGCGCGGCTGACCAGCTCAGCCATGATCTCGCGCAGCCGCTCCGCGCCGAGGAGCCTGGCGATGTCCATCGAGTGAACGACATCGGCGAACAGCACGGTCACCTGCTTGTACTCCGCCGATCGAGTGGCCTTTGTGATCGGTGAACCGCACTCGTGACAGAATTTAGAGTTCAGGGGCAGCTCCGTGCCACACGACCCGCACGACAGTCCCGCCGCGGTCAGTCCACCGCCACCATCCCCGCTGGGATCCACATCAGTATCGTTTCACCGCTGCTCAGGGATGTCCGTCATATCGCCGTGCCATCTCCGACACGAAGTTTTGAGACCCTGGGATGTCGTCTACGACCAAATCAGACGTTGCCGCACATGCGATATGTGGTCATGTTCGCCGTACGGGCCGCAGTGAAACGAAACCATCCGGTATGAGGACGCTCGCTACACCTAGGCGGCGATGATGATATCCGTGGGAACCGGATAGCGCCCACCTGATGCGACGGTGTACGCGTCGCCGCAACACTCGCTCCACGACGCGGAATGTCCTGCGACAGTGCGTATTTCAACACGGGGAAGCTGATCCGGACGGTTTACCGACCGCACTCTGCCGCCGCAGGCTGGCCTGCCGCCGCAGGCCAGTCGCCAGCATCACGACTGCTCACCGGCGTCACCAACGTCATGGCATCGTTCATCTAGTCGGCGGCCCGCCGGGTGTTCTCAGTGAACGTGGACGATCAGATGGAAGGCACGATCAGCGAAGCTGCCATCCAAGTCGTGCGTGTCCACCCAC
The DNA here is from genome assembly GCA_021154745.1 of Mycobacterium sp. Taxonomy (GTDB): domain Bacteria; phylum Actinomycetota; class Actinomycetes; order Mycobacteriales; family Mycobacteriaceae; genus Mycobacterium. Next base: position 607 of record JAJKIB010000516.1, on the reverse strand, counting down.
ACGCCCTTGTTTTCCTCGGGCCCTTCCAAGCAGCAGCGCAGCGCCACACCGATCGTCCCGGCGGGCTCGGTTGCAATTCCTGGTCGACCGATCGTGGCGACATACACGCCTTCGCTGACGTCGCTAGTGAAGACGACCTCATAATTTCCTGCATCAAGGCGGGCAACGCGCGCTACGTTTCTCCCACGTACGAGGGTTCCATCTGTCTCGACAACCGCCCAGAAGGTACGGAGGCCCCAGCCGACAAACCCGTATCTTGCTGCCTCAACCTCTGCTGAGATTGCTCGCGCGCCCTCAGCGGCCTTTGCGTTCGGTGCGTTCAGCTCTTTGGCCATTGCGAGCACCATCCTCGGAGTGAATGAGGCGGGTTGGCCGCCTCTAGTGGTCAGTACAGCCACGAGTATCACGCCGTTCCTAGGGCGCGTATCGAGTATTCGACTACTCGACTTCTTGTCTACGCTTGCCCGATGTCATCGGCGGCTGAATGTGGACCCCACGGCATCACATGACGGTGCGGATCGGCGCCGGAGTCGATTCGATCCGGTCGAGCACCCGAAGGTTCTTGACGACGTCGCGGCTCTCGCGTGCCGCGATGGCGCTGACGAAC
>JAJKIB010000515.1 GCA_021154745.1 Mycobacterium sp. | reverse complement strand
GGGCCGGGGGCCGCCGCCGGGCCCCCGCCAGGGGCTGGGCCTGACGATCGCCGCGGCGCTGGTGCGCGAGGAGCTGCGCGGGCGCATCGATCTGCGAGGGAAGGCGGTGGTGCGATTTCCGGCCGTGTCCTGATCGCGGAGGACGAGACCATCATCCGCCTGGACGTGCGGGCGATGCTGGAGCGGGCCGGGTTCGAGGTGGTGGCCGAGGCCCGCGACGGGCACGAGGCGGTCGCCCTGGCGGCGCAGCACCGGCCCGACCTGGCGGTGATGGATGTCAAGATGCCCGAGCTGGACGGCATCGAGGCCGCCCGCCAGATGCTGGAGCAGCGGCAGATCCCGATCGTGATGTTGACCGCGTTCTCGGAGGCGGCGCTGGTCGGCCGTGCCGTCGACGCCGGCGTGTTCGGCTACCTGGTGAAGCCGTTCCGCGAGGGCGACCTGCTGCCCGCGATCGAAGCGGCGCGGGCCCGGCACGCCGAACTGCAGGCGCTGCGCGACGAGGCCGGCTCGCTGCGCGACGCGCTGGAGGCGCGCAAGCTGATCGAGCGCGCCAAGGGTCTGCTGATGGAGAAGGACGGGCTCAGCGAGGCGGAGGCGTTCGCGCGCCTGCGCGGCGCCAGCCAGCACACAGGCAGGCCGCTGCGGGAGGTGGCGGAGGCCGTGTGTGCAGCGTTTGGCGATTGACCGTCACCCCGATCATGTTGACCAATACGCATGAAACACGTACCTTAGGGACGAAATAGCAGGTCTACCACATTGAAAGCGGCGGCTCCAACGGATGGAACGAAAGGCTCTCACCGCCCGTGTCGCGGTATGCGATCCGAGCGAGATCTCGGTCGTCGGCATCGCCCACTCCCTATCGAAGCAGGGAGTGGACGTTGCCGGCACCGCGCTTGAACCGGTCGCTGCGTTCTCCCTGATCGGTAGCGGACTGGCCAACGTCGTGCTGGTCGACACCTCGATGCAGCCGTTCGGCGAGGTGATACGAAGCGCGGTTCTGGCCGGTCTGCCGGTGATCGCGATCGGTGTTACTGCCGATCCCGCGAATGCCTTCGCGGCCTTGCGCGCCGGTGCCTGCGGGTACATCACGAAAGATCTCCCGGCACGGTCCTGGGTAGAGGCGATCCGGGCCGCGCTTCGGGGCGAGGCACCGCTCTCCCGTGCCATGACGGCCTGCCTGGTGGAGGAGTTCCGGTCACTTGGACCGCCGGCGGCCATCCTCGAGTATCTGCAGTCCAACCGCCGCCTCACCAGGCGGGAGTGGGAGGTGCTGTCCTGCATCGCTGAGGGGTACACGAACCGGCGCGTCGCGGCGCAGCTCAGCATCTCTATGGAAACGGTGAGAACGCACGTCTCGAACATCCTTGCCAAGCTGGAGACGCCCAACCGCTCGGCGGCGGCCGCGAAGTACCACCAGCTGCGCTCGGCCCAGTAGGGCCGCCTCCGCCCCGCGGGGGTGACGATTTCTCCCCCGCACGATCGGACGTTTGTGCGATTCCGATGTCGCCGCCTGACTCCGACACTTGGGCGATGAACGTGCGTCGCGTCCGATTGGCCGAGTCCCGCCGTATGAAGCGGGTTCTGCTGGTCGGCTTTCCTCCGCTAATGCTTGGTGGCCTCGAGCCGGCGCTCTCGTCGGTCTCCGAGGTGCTGTGCGTGCCGTTCCCCGGCGCGCCGTTCGAGCGGGCAGCGGAGGAGTTCGACCCCGACCTGGTCGTGGTCGACGTCACCTACCTGGACGAGCATGCCGTCCGCCCCGAAATCACCCGTCGCGTCCTGCGGAGTAAGCCGACGGTGGTCTACCTCTCAGACCGTGGGGCGTTCGTGGATGACCTCCGGGAACAGACGACCGTCTCGCTCGAGGACTCGAGCATGGCCGGTCTGGTGGCGCTGGCATCAGGCTCCCCTCTGACGCTGGTGGCGGAGCGGTGATGGGAACGGCGCACGACGACCTGCGGCCCAGCGTAGCTGAGGACGCTCTCTGCGACATGAAGAAGGGGGGGAAACCACATGATGGAGCTGATTTCCAAGCTCTTCGCGACTCGCGAGGACGGTCAGACAATGGCGGAGTATGCCGTGATTCTGGGCGTCATCGGTCTTGCGATCGTGACCGCGCTGGGCGTGCTGTCTGGTGCGATCTCGGGAGCGATCACCACGGTCGCTGGCTACATGTAGGCCGGCGAACTGGCAGGGGAGGGGCGGCTGTGCCGCCCCTCCCCTGTGTGCTCAAGAAAGGGGAACACCGTGATCCATCCGTGGACTCGCGAGGAAGGTCAGACGATGGCGGAGTACGCCGTGATTTTGGGCGTAATCGCTGCGGTGATCGTGCTCGCGATCGGCACGCTCTCGACCGCGATCAGCGGCGCCATCACCTCGGTGGCCGGTCTGTTGTGACCGGCCTCCCGCACGGGCCGGCGAGGTTCGGCCGCTCGCCGGCGCGGCGCGCCGGATCGGAGAGCGGCCAGAGCCTCGTCGAGTTCGTGCTGGTGCTAGGGCCGCTGCTGCTGATCCTGTTCGGAATCCTGGAGCTGGGACTTGTCATGTTCGACAAGGTCACGGTCGTGAATGATGCGCGCGAGGCGGCACGGCTCGCCTCCGTCAACGATGCGTCGGGAAAGACGCTGCTGGGAGACGCTCCCTCCGGCAGCGGCCTGACGTTCACCTGCGCCACCGACCCAAACAGCGGCAATCTCCAGGGCTCTTTCAACGTCGGCGACAAGGTCACCGCGCACGTTACCTACGTGCACAGCTTCGTGACGCCACTGATCAGCACGATCCTCGGGAGCTCCATCAACCTCTCTTCCAACGCGACCATGACCCTCGAGGGTCCGCCTTCGAACTTCTGCTGATGCGAACGCCACGTGCACAAGACGGCGGGGTCCTGCTCCTGGTGGCGCTGTCGCTGACGGTGCTCCTGGGCATGGCGGCGCTGGTCACCGACCTCGGCCAGTTCCGCGCCCATCGCCGCCAGCTGCAGACGGTCGCCGACGCCGGGGCGCTCGCGGGGGCCATGCAGCTGCCGCCCTTCAGCGACGGCTCCAGATCTTGCACGCGGGCTGACTCACTCGAGCGGCAGAACACGAATCTCACCGACGGCAAGAACATGGTCGTCAACGGCAACCTCAGCACCAGCTACTGCGAGATCATCGGAGGCTCCGTGCGGGTGAAGCCGGTGGAGTCGAGTGTCCCGTACACCTTCGGCCGGGTGCTGGGATTTGGGAGCACGACGATCGATGCGCGCGCCCGCGCTCGGGTCGTCTATCTCACCCGCTCGACCGGGCTGCTGCCGTTCGGCGTTGAGGACCTGCGACCGAAATCGGTCACCATCATCATCGACAAGACAGGGCAGCGGATCCCCTTAACCTTATGCGGGAGCCAGACACCGGAGGGCTTTCCCTACTGGTGCGACGCTGGCGGAAAAGCCATCACTGGGCTGCCGGCCGGGGGATCGACGGTCTCGCTGGAGGCGGTCGACAGCACCGGCAAGGTGGTCGACTGGAGCGCGATCGGCTACATCGGCTCGGATCAGGGGCTGACCACCGGCTCGACCACCGTCGCCTGTAGTGCTGGCCAGCCATGCGTCAAGGACGTGACGGTCATTCCCGTCTCGAGCCCAGGCAACGTCGACATTTACTACCCCTCCACGTCGAGCACCCAGAGCTTCGATATCTACGCGCACCTGACCAATCTCGCTAGCACGACGAACAACGTCAAGATTTCCTACGACGGCACCAGCATCGCCGCGCGCGTCCTGAACCCCTCCTGTGGCACCGACTGCATCTGGCACCTAGTTGCCACCGCTCAGGGCGCGCAGCGCACGTTCACGAGCGCTAGCAGCGAGGTGGCGGGCGGCCAGAAGATCAAAGTCAACATCGGTAACGGCGGGAACGCGACCAGCACCCCGGTCGCCGCCCAGTACATGTACTCCCGCGACGATGGCGACACCCTCCAGCACTGGGTGCAGGACCGGCACTACGTCGACCCAACGCTACCCGCCAACTCGCCGCAGCGGTTCGTCACCTTCAATGTCGCGTTCACTGTGTTGGTCAAGGGCCGTGAGATCACGCTGAAGCTGGGTGGCGGCGGTGCCCAGGGCAACTCAGGGAACTACGGCGGCCTCGACCTCGACACCACCAACGGTTCCGGCGCCTGTCACGGCGACACCTCCGGCACCCCCAATGCTGCGGAGGAGGTGCAGTACGGCGCCTGCACGCCGTACTCGATCAATGACTCTGTCAATACGCAGCCCGGCAACTTCGCCGGCCAGGTCAACAACGGCCTGAGTGCGCGGATCGGCAACTCGCCGAATAACTGGACAACCACAGCCAACCCGCCGCCACCCGGCGACCCCCGCTGGATGAGCCTGATTCTGGTGCCGCCGATCACCTTCTCCAACTGCACCGGCAACTGCACGACGCAGGTCGTCGGCTTCGGCAGCTTCTACATCACCGAGTACGCCGGCCAGCAGGGCAGCACGCTCAAGCAGGGCGAGGTGAAGGGCATCTTCTGGGACCGGCCGGTGCTGATCAATCAATACACGACCACATGCAACGACCCCGAGAACATCTGCCTCGCATCCGTTGCGCTGATGCCCTGGGACGGCTGAACCCGTTTCACACTCTGAAAGGACTGATCTGAGATGACCCGTTTGCTCTCCACGCGATTTGGCGCTCTCGCGGTGGCCGCGCTGCTGGCCGTGGCTGCCGTTGGGATCGTGCTCGTCTATGCGCACAAGTACCGCTCCAGCGTCGACAACGCGAACGGCGATGTCACCGTCCTTGTCGCCAACCGGGCCATCACCCAGTACACGCCGGGCAGCCAGGTGGTCGACGGATCGATGTTCTCGAGCCGCGAGGTGCCGGCGGACGCCGCAGTCGATGGGGCCGTCTCGAATCCGGACCAGCTCAAGGGCCTGGTGGCGCGAAGCGACATCTATCCCGGCGAACAGTTGACCACAAACCAGTTCGTCAAGTCGAGCACGACCAGCCCAACGGTCAAGCTGGCACCGGATCAGCGTGCCGTGGGCTTCCCCGTCGACCCCGCCTCCGGGCTGGTCGGCCAGGTGCAGGCCGGCGACCACGTTGACGTCGTCGCGACCTTCGACGTCACCCCTGTCGGTGCCAACGGCCTGCCCCTGACCGGCGGCCAGCCGATCGCGTTAACCAAGACGATCGTGTCGGACGCGTTGGTGCTCAATGCCCCGGCGGCGCCGAGCAGCACTGACGCCGGTCATTCCAATCCGGTGCTGACGCTCGCCATCGACGTGAACGACGTGCAGCGGGCGCTGTTCGCCCAGGAGAAGGGCACCATCTGGTTCGCGCTGCGACCGCCGGGCTCGGCCGAGAACATCAAGCCCACCGTGCTCGACGTCGGAGCCGTGCTTCGCGGCAGCGGCGCCGCTCACGGCCCGGTGCTTCGCGTGACGGGAGCGGGACGGTGAGCAGCACACGTCTGAGCATCGCGGCTCACCGCGAATTCCCCGGGCAGCTCCTGGACGGGGCGATTCCCAACGGCGAGAGCGGGCTGCTGGTCGCCTCCGGGATGAGCGACTTCGGCCGGGCGCTGATGGCGGCCGACCGTGACAACAGCGAGGCACTACTGATGTTCACACCCACGGTGGGTGACGTCGAGGAGCTGCTGGTCGCGAGCCATCAGACGCGGCCGGAGATGGCGTTGATCGTGGCACTGCCGGGACCGGGAAACGGCTCGATTGGTGCAGCGCTCAAGGCGGGCGCACACGAGATCGTGCTGCTTCCGGCCGAGTCGACCGTCGTCACGGCGGCCGTCCACAAGGCGCTGGCCCGGGTGACGCAGGCGGCTGAGAACCCGGGCCCCGTCGCCGACCAGGCGCCGCTGGTGGTCGTGCTGGGTCCAAAGGGAGGTGTGGGCAAGACCACGGTGGCCACGAACCTGGCCGTCGACCTGGCCGGCCGTGGCCACAGCACGCTGATCATCGACCTCGATCTTCAGTTCGGCGACGTGGGCATCGCGATGGGCGTCGAGCCGGAGCGAACGATCTGGGACCTGGTGTCGGCGCCCGGGCATCTCGACGGGGAGCGCCTGAGGGCTTTCCTCGGAGAATCAGCCGACGGGGTGCACGTGCTGCTCGCGCCGGTGCGTCCCGACCAGGCCGAGTCGGTCACTCCGGAGCTGCTGGACGAGGTGCTCCAGGTTGCGCGCGCCGAGTTCGACGTCGTGATCGCCGACACGCCGCCGGCGTTCACGCCGACGTCGATCCTGGCCATCGACCGGGCTGACCAGGCCATCATGGTAGGGACGCTCGACCTTTCGGGAACCAAGAACATGAAGATCGGGCTGGAGACGCTCGAGCTGATGGGAAGGCCGCGGGATCGCGTGCTCGTGGTCCTCAACCGGGCCGATTCGAAAGTTGGGCTGACCCACGCCGACGTGAAGGGCGTGCTGTCCCGATCACACGACGTGGCGGTGCCCTCCGATCGCTGGCTGCCGCGGAGCCTCAACGCTGCGCGGCCGATCATCGCATCGGAGCCGAAGTCCGCCCCCGCGAAGTCGCTTCGCGATCTTGGAGATCGCGTCGTCGCGGCCGTCCTGCAACCGAAGGATGCGTGACCGCATGTCGCTCACCGAACGCCTGTCGTTTCCAACCAACGGCCTGGCTCCTGACCAGAATGACGAGATGGTGGAGGTGCGAAACCGCGTCCACCAGGTCGTGATCGAGACGCTTGGCACCGCCATGCTCTCGGCCGACGTGGACGAGAGCTCGCTCATGCCCCGTCTCAGCCTCGTGGTCGACCAGGCGCTGGAGGCCGAGGACGTACCGCTGTCCCGACCCGACCGCGAGGCTCTCGCCCGTGAGATCGCGGATGAGATCCTCGGGTACGGCCCGCTGCAGCGATTCCT
>JAJKIB010000514.1 GCA_021154745.1 Mycobacterium sp. | reverse complement strand
TGATATCGCGACGACGCCCCCGCCACCGCGACCCCGTGGCCGAACATTCCGCGATGAATCGAGTGCAGCGCGTCGTAGCCGACCACGGTCGCGCCGTACGGACTGCCCCACATCACGTCGTCGGCGAAGTCCGCGTTGTAGGTCTGCGGGTCGGCCGTGTCGATCCCGGCCTGCAAGCCGGCCACGAATCGGTCGACCGCGTCGCGGGCGTCGCGGAGCCAGTCGGGGTCGGCCGTCAAAGTTGGTCGCTGTCTTGTCATCGCCTCGACGTTAGGACCTCAACAACGGTTGATGTCAACCGCGAAAATCGAGTAGTCGACTACTCATGCGCCTGGCCGAATATCCGCGACGATTTCATCACGGGGTTTGCCCCTCGAGAGTTAGTCTTCGCGGTAGGGGCAGGGAGGGGGCGGATGCCATGGCCGTCGAAATCCCGCGCGCCCTCATCGAATACATCTTGCTTGGCCGTGGCGACAGCCGGCGGTACATCCAGGATTCGCCGATCCTCGCCGATGTTTGGGCAAAGTACGCCTTGCGGCCCAGCGAGCCTGTGGACCTGTTGATTACTTCGCACATGGACAGCACGGCGAATCAGCTTGCGGCAGAGATCAACAGCGCGATCCAACGCCCCGCCGGCGCGGAGCACGATCCAGACATCGCGCCCGTGCAGAGCCTCGTGGCCGCGCGGCTGTACTTCGGCGAAGTGCTGACCATCCTCGTGCCGTTGACCAGCTGGTGGCAGGATCCCGACAGCCAGGAAGAGTTCACGGCCTTCGAGTCGGCGACGTCGCCAAAGCTCACTGAGATGGTTCGAAGCGTCACCCGACTGCTCGAAAGCTGGTTGGTATCACCCGATACCGCCGCCATCGAGAACACCCGGTCACCCGTCGAACGATTCGTCGCGCTCTGCACGCTGGTGTCCTTGGTCAGCCTCAGCACCTGGCATGGCGCCAAGACCACCAACGACGTCGTCGATCTCTTCAAGAGTGCCGACCTCAAAGAGCTCACAAAGACCGTTTCCGAGCTGCTGCAGAAGATGCAGGTGAAGAACGAGCCGAAGGTCTGGCAGATCTCACTCAACCGGCGCACCGCCCCGGCGATCGCGACCTCCGTGCCCACCGTCAAGGCCGACGCGGCCCGACGGCTCTTCGAGATCGATTGCTGCGAAATCACCTGGGCCATAGTCGATACCGGCATCGACGCGGACCACCCCGCGTTCGGCGACAGAATCAAGGGAACCTACGACTTCACGAACTATCGCCAGATCGTCAATGTCAACAACGACAAACCCGACATCCGCAAGGCCAACCTGAAGCGCATCGCGGCCGCGCGGAAAACCAAGCTGCCCAAGAGCGCCGACACAGCGCTCCGGCGGATTGCCGAGATTGTCGGTGCCGGCCGCCCCACCCCGTGGGACCTGGTCGCCGAACTGGTCGAGCTCAAGCAGCCCCAGCCGCCGGTCAGCGACCATGGCACGCAGGTGGCGGGCATCCTCGGCGCCCACAAGACCGGCGACCACTCCAAGGCCGCCGACGGGATGTGCCCCGCCATCGGCATATACGACTTCCGCGTCCTCACCACCGGCGCCATCGCCAAGGACGAGGCCCAGAACACCGAACTGGTGGTCATTGCCGCGTTGCAGTTCATTCGCTTCATGAACGAGCAGGCGGGGCGGCTGAGCATCAACGGCGTCAACATGAGCCTGTCGATCCCGCACAATGTCCGCAACCACGCGTGCGGTCGCACACCGATCTGCAAGGAGAGCGAACGGCTGATCGACAGTGGGGTGGTCGTGGTCGCGGCCGCCGGGAACCGCGGCTGCGACGAAGCCGGCGACGACGAACTGTTCAGTGCCTATGTCGCCAGCAGCATCACCGACCCCGGCAACGCCGACCGCGTGATCACCGTGGGGTCCACACATCCGTACGCGCCCTTCAGCCATGGAGTCAGCTACTTCTCCAGCCGCGGGCCGACCGGAGACGGCCGGCTCAAACCCGATCTGGTCGCGCCGGGACAAGAAATCATCGCCCCGATGCGTGGCGGCAAATGGGGGTTATGCGAAGGCACCAGCATGGCGGCGCCGTACGTCAGCGGTGCGGCCGCCATGCTGATGGCCCGGTATTCGGAGCTGATCGGCAACCCGGACCGGATCAAGCGGATTCTCTGCGACACGGCAACGGATCTCGGCCGGGAACGCAGCTTCCAGGGACACGGATTGCTCGACGTCCTTCGTGCACTACAAAGTCAATGAGGTGAAATGCCATGCCCACAAAGGTTTTCAGCCTAGAGGTCCTGCGCGCCTGCCACGGCGACTGCCTGATGCTGCACTTCGGGACGAAGACCAAACCCGGTCTCGCGCTGATCGACGGCGGCCCGGAGAAGGTCTACGAGCCTTTCCTGCGGCCCCGGCTGCAAGAGTTGCGCACCGAGCGCGGTCTGGCTGAGGACGACGAGCTCCCCGTCGACCTGCTCATGCTCAGCCACATCGACGAAGATCACGTGTTCGGCCTGCTGGAGCTCACGAGAGAGCTGATCGCCGCCCAAGACGGGCAAAAGCCGAAGATCGTTCAGGTTTTCGACCTGTGGCACAACGCTTTTGACGATCTCATCAAGAACGACGCGGATGAGCTGATCGGGGCCGTCGAGCAGACATTCGGGCCCGCTTCCGCCAGCGGCAACCTGGCGGCGGACTCGCTTGCCGAACTCGAGGATTCCGACATCCCAGCCGTGGTGGACACGGTCATGGTGATCGCGAGCATTCCTCAGGGGCGTGAACTCCGAAGCAACGCCGAGAAATTGAACGTCGAGAGAAACGTGGAGTTCGACGGCAAGCTAATCCTGGCAGACGCCGGCAGCGATCCGATCGACATGGGCAAGGGACTGACGCTGACCGTCGTTGGCCCAATGCTGCCCGAGGTGAAGAAGCTCCAAACCGAACACCGCGCCTGGCTGAACAAGCATCCGGACGTGGTGGAGAGGGCGACGGCGTCTGTCCTCGCGGAGTATTCCGACAGCTCGAAGCCCAACCTTTCCAGCATCGTCGTGCTCGCCGAAGTGGACGGAAAGACGATCCTGCTGACCGGAGACGCGCGCGGGGACAAGATTCTCACCGGGCTCGAGCTGGTGGGCCTGGTGCCAAAGGGCGCTTCGCTTCGTGTCGACGTGCTGAAATGCCCGCACCACGGCAGCTCGCGCAACGTCGAACTCGACTTCTTTCAGCGCATCATTGCCGACCATTACGTGTTCTCCGGAAACGGCGTGTTCGGCAACCCCGAACGCGCGACGCTGGAACTGCTGGCCGAGGCCAGGGCGGGCGACGACTACACCATCCACCTCACCTACCCGGTCGACGAGATTGATGTTGCGCGCAAGGCGGATTGGGAATCGGCGAGGGCCGATGAACTCGACAAGCAAAGCACCAATCCGGCGCAGAAGGTGCGGGCCAAATGGTCGGCCGCCAAGCACAGCCTGACGGCATTCCTTGCCGATAACCCCGACGTGAGCGACAGAATCGTCGTCGTCGAGGAAGGCGTCCCGCACACCATCGATCTACTGGGGTAGTGATGACCGAGCCAACGCCGGCAGTGCGAAACCTTGTCGTGTGCCTCGACGGCACCAACAACGAACCCGAGACCGGGACTACCAACGTCGCCCGGATCTATGACCTTGCCCAAAAGAATGCCAGTCAGCTTGTGTACTACGACCCCGGCGTCGGCACCATGGGAGCCCGGGGAGCGGTGACGCGCATCGGCAAGGCCCTGACCCGGGTCGCGGGCCTCCTTGTCGGATACGGCATCAAGGACAACATCGAAGAGGCCTACACCTGGCTGTCGCGCAATTACCAAAAGGGCGATCGCATTTATGTTTTCGGGTTCTCCCGCGGGGCGTACACCGCGCGCGCCCTGACCGGGATGCTTCACACCGTCGGCCTGTTGCGACCCGGCACCGAGAATCTCGTGCCCTACGCGGTGAAGCTCTACGCGCAAGCCGGACCGGGCGCGGAAGCCGGGCCCAACGCCAAGGACGCAGAGAAGAAGTTCTGGACCCTGCGCGACGAATTCGAGCGCATGTTCGGCAATCCCGACTTCCCCACCATGTTCAACACGGAGGTTCCTCAGGTTCACTTCCTCGGCGTGTGGGACACCGTGAAAACGGTTGGCTGGCTCAACCTCAAGGCCCGCTTCGAGACAGCACGCTGGCCGTTCACCCGCAAGATCGACAACGTCGGAACTGCGCGTCATGCGATGGCCATCGATGAGCGACGGCGCCTGTATCCGGTATACCGCTTCAACCGAGATACCGTCGCCGCATCGCGGGGCCACTATCAGGAGATGTGGTTCGCGGGTGTACACAGCGATGTCGGCGGCCAGTTCCCCGACCACCGACTGTCCGATATCGCGTTGTCGTGGATGGTCAAGGCGGCCGCGGACGCCGAATTCCGTGTTGTCAAGCAGAAATATCGCAGGATGTTGGGCGCCGGTTTCGATGAAGAACTCCCAGCCGACTACGCGATGGGGCGGGTCCACACCAACGAGAACATCTGGCGGCTACTGGGATTCCGCAGGCGGGAAGTCTTGAAGGACGACCTCATCCACCCGAGCGTGCAATACCGCATCTTGCACAGCGACTATCGCCCGGACCTCAAACGCTAGGCGGGCTTTCTTGCATCAGGATGCCGCGGCCGCGAGCACCGCGGGTTCGACCCGCGCCGCCGACGGCTCGGCTTGCACCAGCCGTTCGCTGCGGGCAAGCCAGTCCGTGTCGGCCCACACCACGTGGGCGGGCAGCCGCCGCCAGTACTCCGGATGCGCCCGCAGATAGACGTCGACGCTGGCGTGCACCAACGGGCTGGCGGGCAGCCGTCGCAGCGAAATCGTGCGCGCGCTCCCGGCGAGGGCGTCGTATTCGCTCGGTGCCGGTGCCTCCGACTGGATTGTGCCCCGCACTGTGACGCCGGCCTTCACAGCACCGTCGAGCATCCAGCCCAGCGCGATGTCCGCCAAAGGCCAACACGCCCCCGGCCCGCCCGCGACGTCGCAATGCGCCCCGCGGAACCAGACTTCCTCGACGCATTCCGGCGACGACACAAGGTGACGCGGACCGTGGCGGCCATCGATCGCGACCGCGTGCCGACCCGAGGCGACATTGGTCAGCGGTTCGTGCGACGCGCGGAGACCCGGCACGCTCACCATGTTCCAGAGCCCCAAAAATTCTATGGGAACATCGATTTGGCGGTGTCCGGCCAATCGCACCGCAAGTACCCGGACCCGTCGCCAGTCCTGCGGACTGCGATGTGTCCGGGGCACGGCGTAGGCGGCGAGCACGTAATCCATCAGATCGGGCAGCACACCGACGGTGCCGAGCAGCCGGGTCAGCGCATGGGCGCAATAGGCACCGCGGCCGACGCCGAACATGTAAATCCGATCGCCGGGTTCCCACCAGTCGACGAGGAATTCGTATGCCTCGGCGATCGTGGCCCGTGCGGCCGCACTGGCGGCCTCGCGCCACCGCAGCTTGGCCAACGTATGGCCGCCGGATGCAGGCATCGGCGTGCCCGGGTGGTACCACGTGATCTGTTCGTCGCTCTCGTCGAGCAGAAGCAGCAATGACTCGGCGTTCGTGGCATCGCGAGGACCCGGATGGTCCCGCGCCCGGTCAAAGCACAGCACGATGTTCTTCACGGCGACCCCCGACGGATCTATTGAGGCTGCGAACTAGTTTGCCCGGCAAAAGCCGCCGTGTCCTGCGTATCGCACTACTCGAATTGCGAATTCCTACGGATCCGCTACAGCGTGACCTCATTAGGCACGGATTCCGCGACGGTAATGCCACAAGCACGGCCGAATTCCACCGCCGTAAGTCCATTGGCGGAATTCATATCGCAGCGGCCGAACGGCGGCGCGCCCTCCGGCAAACCGCCACCGTATCCGGAGCCGTCGGTGTACTGGTGGGCGACTTTCCCCGGATACGGCGGGTTATGGCCATAGGCCGCGACCACCAGCCGGAGACCCGGCGGCTTGTTGGGCCACAGACCGTTCAGGTCGCCCACATTGCCGTACCCGATCACCTTCGCCGTCGATCCGACGAACGCGCCGACAGCGTCGTACGCCGCGTTGATTGCCGCCGACCGGTCGCCACGGATCTGACCGCGCCACGACTCCACGTCGAGCATCACCGCCATCTTCGGATGCGGTGGACCGACCATGTTCTTGAAGGTGTCGACCGTTTGCTGCCAATTCGGCCGCCAGACAAAGTAGACGATGAAGAATGTCAGTCGGCCGCTGTCGGCGTTGCGCAGACACCAGCCGTAGTTGTTGACCCAGCGGCGATCTCGATAAGTGCCGTCATTGGACCGGATGCACAACACCGGATACGGATAACTGTCGTTGACGCCGACCTGCCACTCCGACACATCGGCATAGAGCGTGTCAGCCACGTTCTCCAGTCTGCCCCGCGACTACGACAAGGGAACGTCGACTCCGGCGCTCATCGGCTGACCGTGCACCTCGAGTGACTCCGGTGTGGTCCCAGATGGCACATCGAAAGTGATTGCTACATCTGCCGTATCGGTAGGGTTCAATTGCGCCGCAGTGCCGTTGAGGTAGGCCGTCGCCTCGTCGTCGATCGAGTACGTGGTACCGCCTGCCTTGAGCTTCTGCAGCGTGCCCAGGTACGTGGCCTGCTGATCACTGGAGTTCAATACCGTCATGTGCACGATGAAGAACTCGCCCTGCGCGGTCTTCTCCACCGGCGCGTCCTGGTATTTCACCGACGGCGCGGTTTCGGTACCGGTGACCGCGAACGTCAGGCCGCCGTCGGAGGCTTGAGGGCCGGAACCTGAAGCGGTCGTTGGTGATTCGCTCGCGGTCTGTGTGCCGGTGCCCCAACCGCTGCCCGACGAGGGCGTCGGGGTCTCGGACTTCGACGTCGAGTTCGGGCCCGACGAGACCTGGATGCTGTCGTCCTTGTTGATGAACACGCCGTAGATGACGACAGGCACCAGCACCGCCAGCAGGGCAGCGCATGCGGCGCCGAACCAGATGATGAGCTTGCGGCGGTCGTCTCCGGCGGCTGGCGGCTCGGCCGGTGCGCTGAAGTACGACGGCTCCGGTTCTGGCGTCGATTCGGGTGCCCGGTGCGCGCCGACGTGTTCCCCGCCTGCCTCTGCCGGCTCGGGGGTGGCGGGGGACTGGTGTTCGGTCCATGCCGATCCATCCCAATACCGTTGACCGCCTGAGCCGTCGGGATCGGGATACCAACCGGCGGGCGTCGGCGGTGCGGTCATCGCGGGAG
>JAJKIB010000513.1 GCA_021154745.1 Mycobacterium sp. | reverse complement strand
GGTCACCTGCGACAGCGGATACCCGGCCCGCAGCATCTGGCTGCGGACAAGGTGGGTGGCCAAATCGCGATCGCCAAGGCCGAACCAATCCGGCTGCACGCCGTAGGCGGCGAGTTCCTCCTTGGCGTGCCAGGTTTCGTCGCGGTGACCCCACCCGCGATCGGGGTCGATGCCGCCGCCCAGGGTGTACATGCATGTGTCGAGATCCGGGCAGATTCGCACGCCGTACATCCATGCGTCGTCGCCGATGTTGACGATCGCGCTCAGTTCGTTATCCGATTGCGATTCACCGGAAAACCGGCCCAATCCGAGCAGATGCTGCACGCCCAGAAGGAAACGGGCGCCGCCGACGCCCCCGACCAGAACCGTGACCTTCACATCGATCGACATTAGGCTGTCGGCCCCCAACCTGGTGCGGCGCGGTGGTGTGAGAGACACGCCGAGGCGCCGACGCGCCGAATTCGTGTCACGGAATGATATGAATTTCTGTTCTAACGCTTGACCCCGGCAGCTAACGCGTGTGTAATCACACCAGTGTCATTTCCTGGTTGGACGGCCGGTTTCGGTGTCGCAGACCGAGATTCGATCACATGTTCGAATTGAGATGGCCACACATCGAAATAGTGGGGCCTTTGAATTTAGGGATCTACGAGACCAGGTGAGGAGGCGGACATGGCTTTTGAGCAGGTTGATCACGGTCAACACGACCGGTTTGACAACAGGATTCTCGGCTCAGTAGGCGACACCCGTCACACCATTACCGGACCCACCCCGATTGGGACACCGGCACGTCCTCAATTGAGTTTGGTGCCCGCACAAACCGAGAGATATGAAGTTGCCCCGGCAACTATCGACGATGACCAATGGCAAGAGCGCGGATTGTGCGCTCAAACCGACCCCGAGGCGTTCTTTCCCGAGAAGGGCGGCTCGACCCGCGAAGCCAAGCGAATCTGCCTGGGTTGCGAGGTGCGGGACCGGTGCCTTGAGTACGCGCTGGCCCACGACGAGCGCTTCGGCATTTGGGGCGGACTTTCCGAACGGGAGCGCCGCCGCCTCAAGCGCGGGATCGTCTAGGCTGCAAGTTCTACTCGTCGTCGATCGTCGGGTCGATGACAGAAGGTTCGACTCCCAGATACGTGGCCACCTGAGCCACCAAGACTTCATGCAGCAGCTCGGCGAGTTCGATGGTGTCCTTCGCCCGTCGCTCGATCGGCTTGCGGAACAACACAATTCGCGCACGGGTCGCGTTACCTCGAACATCGACCCCCGCCGGAATCAGCCGGGCCAGCGCAATCGGACCATCGGCCACCACCTCGGGCGGCCACTGCACGGCATCGGGGTCTTTCGGAGAGATCCGCGGAATCTCGTCGACCGCGACGTCCAGTCCAGACACCCGATCCTGCCAACGCCGTTCGATCGGTTCGTAGGCCTCGAGCACCGCCATGTCGAACTGCTCGGCCCGGCTGCGCCAGCCGGGCACCGTCGGCGGAAGCAGCGGGCCGCGCATTTCCCGGCCGCGGCGTGATCCGCGTAGATTCCGCTCGGCCACGAGCAAGATCGTAACGGTTGGAGATCGGGCTCCCGACGGCCGCGCGTGTCCGGCCGCTTGGGCGGTTTGCGCACGATAGCCTCTCGTTCGTGAACGTTCCCCGTCGCTGCTGCCGGCCCGGGTGTCCCCACTATGCGGTCGCGACGCTGACCTTCGTCTACTCCGATTCGACGGCTGTCGTCGGCCCTCTGGCCACGGTGTCCGAGCCGCATTCGTGGGATCTGTGCGTGGCCCACGCCGGCCGGATAACCGCGCCGCGCGGTTGGGAGCTGGTTCGCCACGCGGGGCCGCTGCCTTCGCATCCGGACGAGGATGATCTGGTCGCGCTGGCCGACGCGGTACGCGAGGGGCGCGACGTCGCGCCGCCGATCAACGGGGTGGCGGCAGGCTTTTCCGATCCGGTCACAGGTGTGCAGGGCGGGGCGCTCATGGCACCGGCCGCCCGGCGGCCCGAGTCGAACGGCCGCAGGCGCGGCCACCTGCGGGTGTTGCCAGACCCGAGTGACTAGAGCCTGCCTAGCCGCGATCTCCACACCGCTCGACGGTTAGGCTGGCGCCACGGTCCCCTTCGCAAGGAGCTCTATGTCCCGGCCCGCCGCGGCTGTTCACCGCGTCATCAAGGCGTATGACGTCCGCGGACTGGTCGGCGAGGAACTCGACGACGGCTTCGTCGCCGACGTCGGCGGTGCGTTCGCGCGACTGGTTCGCGACCGTGCATCACAGGTTGTGATCGGCCACGATATGCGGGCAAGTTCACCGTCGCTGGCGGACGCTTTCGCGCAGGGAGTAATGGCCCAGGGGCTCGATGTGGTCCGGATCGGGCTGGCCTCGACCGACCAGCTCTACTTCGCGTCGGGGCTGCTGGACTGTCCGGGCGCCATGTTCACCGCCAGCCATAATCCGGCCACTTACAACGGCATCAAGCTGTGCCGTGCCGGCGCCAAGCCGGTCGGCAACGAATCCGGGCTGATCGCGATCAGCGAGGACATCATCGCCGGAGTGCCGGCATTCGACGGGCCGCGCGGCACTGTCTCCGACCGCGATGTGCTCGCCGACTACGGGGATTTCCTGCGGTCTCTCGTGGATCTGGCCGAGCTGCGCCCGCTGCGCGTGGCGGTCGACGCCGGGAACGGCATGGGCGGCCACACCACACCGGCTGTTCTTGGCGTGATCCCGCCAATCACGCTGCTGCCGTTGTACTTCGAACTCGACGGCACCTTCCCCAACCATGAGGCCAACCCGCTGGACGCTGCTAACCTCGTCGATCTGCAGGCCTACGTTCTCGAGACCGGTGCCGACATCGGATTGGCCTTCGACGGCGACGCGGACCGTTGTTTCGTGGTCGATGAAAAGGGGCATCCGGTTTCCCCGTCCGCGGTGACGGCGTTGGTCGCGGCGCGGGAACTGAACAGAGAGATCGGCGCAACGGTGATCCACAACCTGATCACCTCCCGAGCGGTACCGGAACTGGTCGCTGAGCGGGGTGGCACGCCGGTGCGCTCGCGCGTCGGCCATTCCTACGTCAAGGGATTGATGGCCGAGACCGGAGCGATTTTCGGCGGCGAGCACTCCGCGCACTATTACTTCCGCGACTTCTGGGGCGCCGACTCCGGGATGCTGGCCGCACTGCACGTGCTCGCCGCATTAGGCGAACAGGAGCGGCCACTGTCGGACCTCATGGCGGATTACCAACGCTACGAAGCCTCCGGCGAGATCAACTTCACCGTCGCCCACGCCGAGGCATGTGTCGATGCCGTGCTGAAGTCGTTCGGCGCCCGGATCCACTCGATCGATCACCTCGACGGTGTGACCGTCGACCTCGGCGACGGCAGCTGGTTTAACGTGCGGATGTCCAACACCGAGCCGTTGCTGCGGCTCAATGTCGAGGCCCGCACCACCGAAGAGGTCGACGAAATCGTCGCTCTCGTCTCCAAGATCGTTCAAGCTCAAACCTCCTCAGACAGTGAGGCGGGCACGTGAACGGCACGCAAGCCGTCGTCGACCTCGACGACGTGGAAGGCCTGCTCGCTGCGGACCGAGATGGTTTGCTGCGGTCGGCGTCGATGGCCGGTGCACAGGTGCGCGCCACCGCCGCGGCGCTCGATGAGGGCGACCTTGATGGGCTGAAGTCCGACCAGCCGCCGCGCACTGTCGTCTGGGTGGCAGGCCGCGGTAACGCCGAGACGGCGGGAACGATGCTGTCGTCGACGCTGGGTGGTTCGGTGGCCGCGCCGATTGTCGTCGCATCCGAGGTGCCGCCGTGGATCGGCACCCTCGATGTGCTGATCCTTGCCGGCGACGACGCGGGGGATCCCGCCCTGGTTACGGCGGCCGCAACGGGTGTGCGACGCGGTGCGCGCATCGTCGTCGTCGCGCCCTACGACGGCCCGCTGCGTGACGCGACGGCTGGCCGGTCGGTGTCGCTGGCGCCGCGCCTGTGGGTCCGCGACGATTTCTCCCTGGTCCGCTACCTGGCGGCAGGCCTGGCCGTGCTGCAGGTGGTTGATCCGGGGCTGCGGGTCGACCTCGCGGCGCTGGCCGACGACCTCGATGCCGAGGCGTTCCGCAACAGCGCCGGACGCGAGCTGTTCACCAATCCCGCCAAGTCGTTGGCCGAACGAATGTCGGGGCGCGACGTGGTGCTGGCCGGCGACAATGCGGGCACGCTGGCGCTGGCCCGCCACGGCGCAGCGATCCTGTTGCGAATCGCACACCAAGCGGTGGCGGCGGTCGGACTGGCCGATGCGCTGGTTGCGCTGCACGGCGGAATGGGTGACTCGTCGGCCGCCACAGAGTCGATATTCCATGACGAGCAGATCGACGGACCCCTGCCGGCTCGAGCCCGTACCTTCGTGTTGGCCACCGATGCCGAGCGGCCGGTTGTGGTCGCGCGGGTGAGCGGACTCGACGACGTCGACGTGATCAACGCCGAGGACGTGCCGCAGGTCGCTGACGAACCGGCGGCGGCGGCGGTGACGCCCGCCACCGGGCGGCCGGAACAACAACTAGCGATGCTGGCCGTGCGGTTGGAGATGACGGCCACCTACCTGCGACTGGTTCGAGGTTAACGAGTGCACCTGCTACGGGGAGCGGTGCGGACCTATGCATGGGGTTCGCGAACTGCCATTGCCGAGTTCACCGGACGGCCAAGTCCCACAGCGCATCCCGAGGCGGAGCTGTGGTTCGGGGCGCACCCGGGCGATCCGGCGTGGCTGGAGACCGATGAGGGCGAGCGGTCGCTGCTCGACACGCTGCGATCCGATCCCGAAGGTCAGCTGGGCGCCGCCGTTCGCGGCCGCTTCGGCGACTGCCTGCCGTTCCTGGTCAAGGTGCTCGCGGCCGACGAACCGCTGTCGCTGCAGGCACATCCGAGCGCCGAACAGGCGGTGGAGGGATTCGCCCGCGAGGAAAAGCTGGGCATCGCGATAACGTCACCAACGCGTAACTACCGCGACCGCAGTCACAAGCCCGAATTATTGGTGGCGCTAAGTCAATTCGAGGCGCTGGCCGGCTTCCGGCCCGCCGCGAGCAGCGTCGAGTTGATGCGCGCGCTCGCGGTAAGTGACCTCGACCCGTTCGTCAACCTGCTGTCCGGTCAGTCCGACGCCGACGGCCTGCGGGCGTTGTTCACCACCTGGATCACCGCGCCGCAGCCCGACCTCGACGTGCTGGTGCCCGCGGTGATCGAGGGTGCGATCCACTACCTCCGCTCGGGCAAGAAGAAGTTCGCGGCCGAGGCCAAGACCGTGCTCGAACTGGGCGAGCGATACCCCGGCGATGCCGGTGTGCTGGCCTCGCTGCTGCTGAACCGGCTCAGCCTCAAGCCCGGCGAAGCCATCTACATGCCCGCAGGCAATCTGCACGCGTACCTGCACGGCGTGGGCGTCGAGGTGATGGCCAACTCCGACAACGTGTTACGCGGCGGCCTCACGCCCAAACACGTGGACGTGCCGGAATTGCTGCGGGTACTCGATTTCACGCCCGCGACCGACGAGGTCATCCATCCCCGAATCACCAGGGACGGAACGGAACTCGTGTACAACACCCCGGCGCCGGAGTTCGCGGTGTCGGTGCTCTGTATCGACGGTGAGCATCTGGGCCACGAGATCGATGCGCCGACACGGCACGACGGGCCGCAGGTCCTGCTGTGCGCCGAGGGTTCGACAGTGGTGCACGCCAAATCGACCGCTGTGACGCTGGAGCGTGGTGCGGCCGCGTGGGTGGCCGCCGACGACGGGCCGATCCGGCTGGTCGCGCAGACTCCGACGAAGTTGTTCCGGGCCACCGTGGGAATCTAGGAAGGGACACGGATGTCGACGGAGGGAAGCACCCGGGCGATCATCGCAGCGCTGCTGGCCAATGCCGGCATCGCGGTCGCGAAGTTCATCGGCTTCTTGATCACCGGCAGCTCATCGATGCTGGCGGAGTCGGTGCACTCGGTCGCTGACACGTCCAATCAGGGCCTGCTGCTGTTCGGCCAGCGCCAGGCTCGCAAAGAGGCCGACCCGGTGCACCAATTCGGGCACGGCCGCAGCCGCTACTTTTACTCGTTCGTCGTGGCGCTGGTGTTATTCACGCTTGGCTCGGTGTTCGCGCTCTACGAGGGTTACCACAAGATCAGCCACCCCGAGGAGTTGACGTCGCCTGCCGTGGCGATCGCGATCCTCGTGGTGGCAATTGGCTTGGAGTCGTACAGCTTTCGCACCGCGGTCGTGGAGTCGCGGCCGCTGAAGGGTGCCGGCGGATGGTGGCGCTTCATCCGTTCGTCGCGCAGTCCGGAGCTGCCGGTGGTGCTGCTGGAGGACACCGGGGCGTTGGTCGGGCTGGTCTTCGCGCTCATCGGCGTCGGGCTCTCGGTGCTCACCGGTGACGCCGTGTGGGACGGCATCGGTACGGTCGGCATCGGTGTGCTGCTCGGCGTGATCGCGATCATCCTCATGGTCGAGATGCACAGTCTGCTCATCGGCGAGGGCGCCACCAAACAGGAGGATGACGCCATCCGCGCCGCGCTCGAGCAGACCGAGCACGTGGACCGCCTCATTCACATCCGCACCCAGTACCTGGGTCCCGACGAACTATTGGTCGGCGCGAAGATCGCGCTGTCGCCCGAGACCGACTTGGCGACGGTGGCGGCCACCATCGACGCGGCCGAGGCTGCGGTCCGCGCGGCGGTGCCGGCCGCTCGGGTTATCTATCTGGAACCCGATTTGGATCGTGCGCTGACCCGTTAGGCATCTCCGCCACGGCGGGCCCGCATAAACCTGATCAGCAAGTCCTCGGCGAGACCGTATTGCATCGCATCCACCCATAGGCGATGCCAGACCGGCCGTCGTGCCCGTGCCCTTGTCCCGCCCGGAATAGCGACATATCCTCCGACATCGGCGTTCGCCAACAGATCGAGAACCTCACTGGCGTCATCGGATTCGAGATCGGCGATCAGTACCCACATGTCCGCCCACACGCCGTTGTCCCTGCCGCCGGGCGGCAACCAGTATGCAATGTCGAACGACCCCAGGTCCTCGAGCGGCCGGATCTGTGAGCTCATGAGGGCGTTACGCTGCACCGCGTTTAGTGGCTTCGCGGATGACGCGGTGTACGTCTGACTTCGCAGCGCCACCGTCCTGAGCGATCCACGGCCCTTCGATCGACGGGTCGAGGATCCCTTCCTCGAGCCATGTGAAGCGACAGTCGAGCACGCCACGAGCCAGCGTCCGGTCGGTGCTGTCCGAGTTGCGCCACAATTCGTCGAACAGCTGGTCGGCCCGGACCCGTGCCTGGCGGCAGAACGCGCCGGCGAGCTCGACCGCGGAATCATCCGTCCGGTCACGTTGCGCCCGGACGCAGGCGGCGGTCATCGCGAACAGCTCCGCACCGATATCCACGATCCTGCCCAGGAACCGCTGCTTGTGCTCCAGCTTGCCCTGCCAACGCGACATCGCGTAAAACGTGCTGCGCGCCAGTCGGCGGCTGGCGCGCTCGACATAGCGCAGATGCGTACCAAGCGGCCCGAACTCACCGAATGACGTTGGCAATTGACCCTTTCCGGCGAGCAAGGTGGGCAACCAGCGGGCATAGAACCGGCCCGCATTCGCCGCCGCTCGCGCCTTGCGCCGCATATCCGCCTGCGGGTCAATGATGTCGCCGGCCACGCTCAGATGCACATCCACCGCCTCGCGCGCAATGAGCAGATGCATGATCTCGGTTGAGCCTTCGAAGATCCGGTTGATGCGCGCATCGCGCAGCACCTGTTCGGCGGGGACTCCTCGCTCCCCGCGGGCGGCCTGTGATTCGGCGGTCTCGAAGCCGCGGCCGCCACGGATCTGCACGAGCTCGTCGGCGATCAGCCAGCCCATCTCCGAGCCGTACAGCTTTGCCAGCGCCGCCTCGATACGGATATCGGTGTGGCCTGCGTCGGCGAGCTCACTGGCCAGCTCGACCATTGCCTCGAGACCGTAGGCAGTGGCCGCGATGAACGCCACCTTGCCCGCCACAGCGTCGTGCTCACCGACCGGCCTGCCCCATTGCACGCGCTCCTTGGACCACTCCCGGGAAATCTTCGCACACCATTTCGCCACCCCCACGCACGTCGCCGGCAGCGACAGCCGCCCGACATTCAGGGTGGACAGCGCGATCCGCAGCCCCTCACCCTCCTCGCCGATTCGGTTCGCCGCCGGAACCCGCACATCGGTGAACCGGGTGAGGCCGTTCTCGATGCCGCGCAACCCCATGAACGCATTGCGGTTCTCGACCACGATTCCGGGGGTATTCGCCTCCACCACGAAAGCGGAGATCCCGCCGCGGTGGCCCTCGCTCTTGGGCACTTTGGCCATCACCACCATCAGGTCGGCGATCACGCCATTGGTGGTCCACAGTTTCAACCCGTCCAGCACATAGTCATCGCCGTCCGGTATGGCGGTGGCGTGCAACCGGGCGGGGTCACTGCCGACATCCGGTTCGGTGAGGAGAAAAGCGCTGATCTGACGTGTACACCGCGGCAGCCACGTGTGCTTCTGCTGGTCGGTCCCGAACATCGAGATCGGCTGAGGCACCCCAATCGACTGATGGGCGGACAGCAATGCGCCGAGCGCCGGATGCACCGAGCAGACCAGCGCGAGAGCCTTGTTGTAATACACCTGCGACAGGCCGAGCCCGCCATACTCGGTTTCGATCTTCATGCCCAACGCGCCGAGTTCCGTCAGGCCGAGGATCACCTTGTCCGGGATCTGCGAATCCCGCTCGATCACCGCGGCATCGATCTGCGACCCGCAGAACTCGCGCAGTCTTGCCAGGAACGCCTCGCCACGCTCGGTGGCCTCCGGCGAGCCGCTGGGGTGCGGATGGACCAGGTCCAACCGCAATCGGCCGAGGAACAACTCCTTGCCGAAGCTGGGCTGGAGCCACTGCGTCTCCCGCGCCTGCTCGGCGACCTCCCTGGCCTGTTTCTCGCTGATCTCACCGGTAGCCGTCATCGCAGACCTCCTAGCAACTGGGCCTACTCGACAGTAACCCCAACTGTCGCCCCAGAGGAGATAGATCAGCTAACGGTGCTGGCCGCCTGCGTGGCAGCTGGACCAGCTCGCTTCTCCGCCAGCCACAGCCGCATGTTGTGGCGGATGGTGCGGCCGACCAGCCTTGCCGAGGGGACCAT
>JAJKIB010000512.1 GCA_021154745.1 Mycobacterium sp. | reverse complement strand
GTGACCACGGGAGCCGTGTTCGCTGATGGCACCATCGGCACCAGCGGCTCGGTCACCGGCGGCATCGGCCCGCTAGGGGCGGCTTCGGGCGGAGGTAGCGCCGCCGCTGCCGACTCCCCCGGCGGTGGTGGCGCGACACCGACACCCAGCGGGTTATATGAGTAGTTCAGATAGAAGGGATCTCCTGGCGCCGGGATGAACTTGGCGTCTTGGTCGCCCCACCGAGTGCCGAGGAAGAACGTCCGCTTCAGTCGCGGATAGGTGATGTCGAAAACGGCGAACAGATTGATGTAGTCGCCCCTTGCGACTCGGTCGGCGAAGGTCGGGCCGTACGGGAAGGCGGTGGCAAATCGAAGCCCAACCGTCAGATCGGGTCCGACGTCGGCGAGCGCTTTGATCGTCGGCTCGAGGTTCTTGAGGTCGGTCACCAGATCGTCACCGGCGTCGTTGACCAGACGGGTGGCGGTATCGCTCAACTGCCCCAGCTTCTCCAGTGCGGTCGTCAGCCGAGGCCGCTCCCTGACCAACACATCCAAGGCCGGCGGAATGTCCGTGAGCGCGCGGTCGATCACATCGCGTTGGCCCGCGAACGTCCCGGCGACTCGCCTCAATTGCTGGATAGTGGCGATGATGTTGTCCCGTTGCTGATCAAGTACGCCAACGACGTTGTCGAGGCGGGTGAGCAGCTCGCGGATCTGCGGTTCACGTCCGGAGAGCGCGATGTTGGTGTTATGGATGATGTCACCAATCTGCCCTAGACCGCCTCCGTTGGCGATCACCGACAGTGATGAAAGTGTCTGTTCGGTAGTCGGATAGGTCGAGGACCGGTTCAGGCCGATAGTGGCACCCGGCTGCAATCTGCCGCTTGGCTTTTCGCCGAGCGGCGGGTTAAGTGCTAAGTGCATCGACCCCAGCAGGCTGGTCTGCCCGACCGTGGCCACGGCATTGGCAGGCACGACAACGTCCGGCTTGACCGAGATCTCCACATCCGCGTGCCAGTTGTCGACGGTCATCTTGCCAACGCTGCCGACGACGACGTCGTTGATCATGACCGGCGAATTCGACTCCATCGTCGATACATTCGGGATCTCGACGTGGTAGGTGACGGCATCTGGTCCCCGTCCTACTGCTCCTGGCAGCGGCAGCGAGTTCAATCCTTCGAACGAGCAGCCCGTCATCGCCACCACCAGACATGCCCCGCCAATGGCCAACGACTTGACGTTCCTCATACCGGTCACGGTCGTGGCCCCCCTTCTGCGGGCAGCAGCGGCGTACCGGGTGCCACAGGCGGTGGCGCCTGATCCGCGGGAAGGGCAGGGGATTGCGGAAGCAGCATGCCTTCCACGGTGGGAGGGGGTCCCGGGAGCACAGTGGGCGGCCCTGGAATCGGCGCGCCCGGGTACAACGCCGGCGACGGGGTGGCGGGTACTTCCCCGCCCGGCGAATACAACCCCGGTGGACCGGGTGGCTGTCCCCAGCCGGGAGGCGGTGGGACATCGCCGGCGCCAAGGTAGGCCGAAACCGATGGGAAAGGCTCGGGCGGGTCGCCCGGCCCGGCGCCTCCTGGTGCCAACTTCGGGTCGGTGTAGATGATGTTTTCCGGTTTCGGGGCAGGCCTCAGGTACAAGTTGATGGGCAACGGCAGGTTGTTGAAATTGATCAATCGCAGAGCCGGACCGAGATATTGCGAGCAGAGTTTCGCCGTTTCGGGCGCGGTGGTGTTCTCGATGGCGCCGATCAGGCCGCAGACGAAGTAAACCGGATTCGCGAAGTTGGACAGACTGAATGCTCCGCTTACTCCGCCGGAGGGCGGGTAGTAGATGTTCTGGTAGTTGGCGACCGCGTTCGGCGTGACATGGAGGACGTTTTCGAAAGCCATGCGGTTGTCCACCAGGATCTGGGTGACGTCGGCCAGGCTTTTGACCTGTTCAGACACTTGGTTCCGACTGCCGGCGACGAAGCGCTGCACCTCGCCGAGTGCGACCGACAAGTCGGACAACGCCGCGTCCAGATCGGACCTGCTGTCGTTCACGACGCTGGTCAGACTGGCCAGCCGGTTCTCGAACATGACGATCTGTTCTTTGCTGTCGCGAAGCGCGGTGACGAAGGTCTGCAGGTTCTTGATGATGTCGACGATGTTGCCGCTGCCTTCGGCGAAAATCCGTGCGGCGCCGGACAATTGAGCTAGTGTCTGCCGCAGCTTGTCACCGTTGCCGTCCAATGCGTTCGCTGCGCTGTCGATGAACCTCGAGATGGAGGTGCCCGACACTCCGTTCTTCGGGCCCAACTCCGTCGCCAGGCGCATCAGTTGCTCTTTTACCTCATCCCACTCCACGGGGACTGCGGTTCGGTTGCTGGGTATCACCGCGCCGTCGGGCATGGTCGGCCCGCCACCCTTCCGGTACGCCGGCGTGAGCTGAACGTAACGGGCCGCAACCAGATTCTGCGCGACAATCACGGCCTTGGCGTCGGCCGGAATCGGCACGTCGTGATCGACCTTCAACGTCATTTTGGCCTGCGTGCCTTCGGGCTGGATGGACTCGATCTTGCCGACCTTGACACCCGACACGCGCACCTCATCGCCGGGGTAGATCGCTGTGGCGGTCGGGAAGTACGCGGTGATGGTGTGGGGCCCGAAGAAGACCTGACGTATCAGCAGCACCGCTCCGGCCACCAGCACGACGGCCAGCAGCACGGCGGCGACGGCAACGAGGCGCTTACGGGTTGCCATCATTGGGCAGGTCTCCTGGTTGCGGGATGCCGTTGACCGGGAAGGGCAATTCGGCGCGTGGCCCGGCGTTGTCCGGCGGCTGGCCTGCGTCCACACCGCGGCGGAACCCGAAGATGTAGTCCAGGAACGGCTGCAGGATCTGCGCCGGTTGGATGTTGGGTATCAACGCGTTGTAATAGGCGCCGTTAGCCACGATCTCGCCCTGGGTGACCTCGTATTTGGCCAGGCCGGGGATCGCCTTGGACAGGTTGTCTCGGTTCTTGACCAACATCGCGTTGACGCGGTTGAGCTTCTCCAGCGTCGGCGCCAGCTCCTGCTCATTGTCGGCGACCACACCGGTCAGCTCCCGCGACACCGCCGAAGTGTTGGCGAGCAAGCTGACGATGGCCTGTCGACGCTCGTTGAGCACCGCGAGCAGGTCGTTGGCATTGAGGATGAGCGTGTTGACCTGCCGGCTGCGTTCGGACAGGATGCCCGTCACGTCGCCGGCAGTTTTGAGGAGCTCGGCCAGACTCTCGTTGCGATTATTGAGCGATCGTGACAGTCGGGACAGGCCGTCGAATGTCGGGCCCAGCTCCGGCGAAATCTGGTCGAGCGTCGCCGCCAGCGTGTCCAGCGACTGGTTCAGTGTGTCGGTATTGGTTGCAGCGGTATTCGCGGTGAGTTCACTGACGGCGTCGGTCAAGGAGTACGGCGACGACGTGCGCGTCACCGGAATGACCTGACGGTGGTCCAGCGTGCCGCTTCCCGAAGACTCCAGGGCCAGCACACGCTCGCCGAGCAAGGTGCCCGTGCGAATGTGCGCGGTGGTTTCCGAGCCGAGGGCGGCCTTACCCGCGATGTTGAAAGTGATCAGCGCGTCGCCGTTGTCGAGTTTGATCGATGACACGGTGCCGACCTTGATACCCGACACCGTCACGTCGTTGCCGGGGGCCAGGCCGCCGGCCTCGGTGAAGAGCGCCTGGTACTTGATGGCGGTGGCGTATTGCAGCAACCGTTGCGGTTGAAGGCCGGCGACGATGACCAGAATCATCAGAGTGACGCCGATGAAGCCTGCCTTGATGAGTTGAGATCCGCGATATCTCTCCATTAATGCCATTAGTTTTCCGCGCACCTCCCTGTCTCTTGTTTGATCCAGGGGAAGACCACGGTGCGGCCCGTCAGGTCGCTGGCTCGGAAGGTTATCCCGCAGATGTAGTAGGGGAAGAAGGCACCGTAGGAACCGACCCGCGCGAGTTTGCGGTAGAGCTCGGGCAGGCGCTGAAGGGTGGCGTCGATATAATCTTTGTGGTCTCCGTCCAGCAGTGGCGCCAGCCTGTTCAACTGGTCGATCGTGCCGGCCAGCGGCGGGCGCGCCCGACCGAGCAGGTCGGCCAGTGACGCGGTGCCGGTGTCGAGGGACGTGATCGCCTCGCCGATCGGATCGCGGTCGGCCGACAAACCACTGACAAGTCGCTCGAGCCGGTCGATCGCGCCAGAGAATTCGTCACCGTCCTTGGACAGCGTATCCAGCAGCGTTCGCAGGTCGTCGATCATCTGCTCAATGACCTGGCTGTTGTCGGCCAAAGAGTTTGTAAACGACGACGTCTTCGAAAACAGCGATTCGAGGGTCCCCCCTTGGCCCTGCAGGATTTGGATCAGCGACGACGTGAGCGCGTTCACGTCTTGCGGATTAAGGCCTCGGATAACCGGTTTCAGGCCGCCGAGCAGCAGATCGAGGTCCAGAGCGGGTGCCGTCCGGTCCAGAGGTATCTGCGAGCCCACCGGTAATAGCTTTGTCGATCCGGGACTGTCGGCCAGTTCGAGAAAGCGATCACCGGTTAGGTTGAGATAGCGAATCTGCGCCCGTGTTCCCGTGGTCAGCACAATGTCACGATCCGCGTCGAACTTGACGAGCACGTTGCGGTCCGGTTGCAGCGATACCGCCTTCACAGTGCCGACTCGAATTCCCGCGACCCGCACGGTATCGCCCGTTTTGAGTCGCGAAGCGTCGGTGAAGATGGCCGAGTATCCGTTCGTTGCACCGGTTCTCATTTGGCTGAAGATCAAGAACAGGAAGGCGGTCAGGATCGCCATCACGAGCGCGAAGGCCGTGAACTTGATGAGCGTGCCACTCGCGCGTGTCATCCTGGCATTCCGATCTGTGCGGTGTTGCGCGGCGGTCCAGGGATCGGCCCGAACAACCAGTTCTTGAGTCCGGCGGAGTTCAGCAGGATGCCCTGATTTCCGTACTGGTACGGGTTGGCGCCGACATCAGCGACGATGGCCGGTACCCGGAACTCGGGTGGAACGTTGGGCAGACCCAGTTCCTGGCAGTAGGGTCGGCCCTTAGCGGCGACCTTCGGCAAGTCCTGCGGATAGCGATAGCGTTCGGTACCGAGTGTGAGGCCGGCAGACACCACCACGGCGCTATTGTTACCCGGAAGTGGTGGTGAGTTCGCCATCACTGCAAGTCCGGCAATCGAACAATACAGCGACTCGTGATACCGGTTGAGCAATTCGGTGGTGGGCACGAGCAGACCCAACGCCTCGGCCAGCGCTGGTTCGTTGCCGCCGATCACGTCGTTGCCGATGTCCGCCAAACCGATGGAGCTGACCAAGAATTGGTCAAGCTCCTGTTGCTGGTCGACGATGGTATTGCTGATCTGTGTGGCGCTGTCTGCTGTCCGGACGAGGTCGGGCGCTGCGTCCGCGTACGCATTGAACGTCGGTGCCGCGACTTCGAGGTCGTGGCTGAGATTCGGCAGGCTCGGTTCGATTTTGGCCAGGAACGCGTTGAAGTCGGTCAGCGTCTTGCCGAATTTCTCGCCCCGGCCGTTGAACGCCTTCGCGATCGCTCCCAGGGTCTGATTGAGCTTGGCGGGGTCAATCTTGTCCAGCACCCGCACCAACTGCTGAAAGACGGTGTTGATCTCCACCACGACGTGCTGGCTCTGGATCACCTGACCGGGGCGGAGCGTCTGGGGTGAAGGGTTATCCGGCGGAACCATGTCGACAGACTTGGCGCCGAACACCGTCGACGATTCGATGTTGACCGTCACGTTCGACGGGACGAGATTCAGCTGCGACGGATCCATCGCCAGGTGCAGCGCCGCGGTGCCGTCGGGCCGGTACTCGATCGACTTGACTTTGCCGATCTGCACGCCACGCATCTTGACCTTGGCATCGTTGTTCATCACTAGACCGGCACGATCCGAAATGACCGTCACCGGTTCGGTTTTGGTAAAGCTGCCCCGAAACAAGCCGATGGCCAAGGCGATGATCAAGCCGATAGCGACAATCAACGCCAAGCCCGTCAGCGGGCGTACCGCACTACTCTTCATCGGCGCGCCATCTATCCCGACAGGTTGAAGTTGCCGTTGGAGCCATAGATGGACAGAGACACCAGAAGGGTGACGGAGACGACTACGACTAGGGAAGTGCGCACTGCGTTCCCAACGGCGACCCCGACGCCTGAGGGTCCGCCGGAGGCGAAATATCCAAAGTAAGTGTGTACCAACAAGATCGTGATCGCCATAAGTACCGCCTGCAGGAACGACCACAATAGATCGATCGGGTTGAGGAAAGTGTTGAAATAGTGGTCATACAGTCCCCCGGACTGTCCGAACAACACCACCGTCGTGAACTGGGAAGCCACAAACGACAGGACCACCGCGATCGAGTACAGCGGGGTGATCGCGATCATCCCCGCGACGATCCTGGTGGATACCAGGTATTCGACGGGACGGATCGCCATGGCCGTGAGCGCGTCGATCTCCTCGTTGATGCGCATCGCGCCCAGCTGGGCCGTTACACCCGCGCCGAAGGTGGCGGCCAACCCTATGCCGGCCACCACCGGGGCAGAGATACGCACGTTTATGAACGCCGCCAAGAAGCCCGTCAGGGCTTCGATGCCGATGTCGCCCAGGGAGCTGTACCCCTGAACCGCGAGCGTTCCACCAGCGGCAAGGGTCAGGAAGCCGACGATGACGACGGTGCCGCCGATCATCGCCAAAGTTCCTGCCCCCATGGAGATTTCGGCGATCAGCCGGATGATCTCGCGGCGGAAATGAACGGCCGCATGCGGCACGCCGCCCAGGGCCCGCAAGTAGAACAACATGTGATCGCCGATGCGGCCCAACAGGTCGGTCGGCTTCCTGAGCCCCCGGGTCAGCCGCGGAAAGCGACTGCGCAGTACTGTTTGTGTTCCCATCGCTTAGTGGCTTCCGGTCGTCATCTGGATGCCGATGGCTGTCACGACCACGTTGATCACGAACAGCGCCATGAACGCATACACCACGGTTTCGTTGACCGCGTTGCCCACTGCTTTCGCGCCACCACCAGAAACGTTAAGGCCGCGATAGCAGGCCACCAACCCGGCGATCAACCCGAACAGCGCGGCCTTCACGCAGGAAATGATGACTTCGGGCACCCCCGTGAGCAGGGTGATGCCGGCCGCAAATGCGCCGGGGTTGACATCCTGGATGAACACCGAAAACGTGTAGCCGCCCAGGATCCCGATGATCACCACGAGGCTGTTGAGCAGCAGCGCCACCAGGCCCGAGGCCAGCATCCGAGGGGTCACCAGGCGTTGCACCGGATCTATGCCCAGCACTTCCATCGCGTCGATTTCTTCGCGGATGGTGCGTGAACCCAGATCCGCACACATAGCCGTGGCACCCGCGCCCGCCACGATCAGCACCGTCACCAGGGGACCCACCTGGGTTACCGCGCCGAACGCCGCACCGGCACCGCTCAAGTCGGCGGCGCCAAGTTCTCGCAACAAAATGTTGAGTGTGAAGCTCACCAAGACCGTAAAGGGGATCGCCACCAGCAGCGTGGGCGCCAGCGATACCTTCACCACGAACCACGACTGCTCCAGAAATTCCCGCCACTGAAACGGTCGGCGGAAGATAAAAAGTACTGCGTCCTTCGACATCGCAAACAGTCCGCCGACAGCCTCCATCGGCGCTGAACCACGGCCCAACGAGATCCCTGGTGACCAGCGTTCGGGTCCACTACCGCGTGTCATTGGCTGGTCCTTCCAGGATGGTGACGGCCGACACCGCCGTCGGTCCGCCGATGTTGTGGGCTAAGGCAACTCGTGCGCCATCCACTTGGTTAGCCGCCTCCCCTCGGAGTTGCGCGAAAAGCTCCACGCATTGCGCAACGCCCGTTGCCCCGGGTGGATGGCCCTTGGCCTTCAGCCCCCCGCTGGGGTTCACCGGCAGCGCACCGCCGACACTTGTCACCTCAGCCTCGACAAGCTTGTAGCCCCCGAACCGCTCGGCAAAGCCGAGATCTTCATAGCTGATCAGCTCAATTCCCGTGAAGAAATCGTGAATTTCGGCCACATCGATATCGGCGGGAGACATGCCGGCCATCGCAAAGGCTATCTTGGCGGCACGTGTCGTCGCCGGAAATGTCGTCATATCCGGCTTGTGCTGGTGCATCACCGAGTCCAGCCCGAGTCCGACACCTCGTATCCACACCGGGCGGTCGGTGAAGCGATCGACGACGTCCTCCGCGGCCAGCACCAGCGCGGCGGCACCGTCGCTCTGCGGGGCGCAGTCGTACAGGCCGAACGGCGTCACGATCGTCGGCGCCTCGAGCGCCTGCTCGAGGGTGATCTCGAATCGTAAGCGCGCCTTGGGATTGTTCACACCGTGCCGGTGGTTCTTTACTGCGACCATGGCCAGGTGCTCCCGCGTGGCGGTTGATTCGTGTAGGTAGCGGCGGACATGCAGCGCGAATCCGGCAGGCGAGACAAGGCCGAGCGGGTAGTCCCACGCCATATCGCGTGCCATCGCCTCCCACTTCCAAAGCATCTCCTTGGATGTGGTGTCACGCAGCTTGTCGGCCCCCATGACCAGCGCCACATCGAAGGCGCCGGAGGTCACTCCGAAGAGGGCGTTTCGAACGGCGTCATTTCCTGTCGCACAAGAATTCTCAACCCGGGTTACGGACAGATCCGGCAGGCCGAGTGAATCCGCCAGGATGCCAGACGGAAAGCCGTCGGCCGTACCCATGGCGCCGAACCAGGCACCCTGCACGTCGGCCTTCGCCAGCCCCTTGTCGACGCTCGCCGCGCACTCCGCGAAGGCCATCGGCAGCAAGTCCTTGATGCCGAGGGCGAAATGCTCACCGAACGCGGTCATCCCCGCGCCGACGATCGCTACCTTCCTCATGCTTATGCGACTGTCCGTTCAGGCTCGAACATGTAGCCGTAGTCCGGTACGCCGGAGCGCACCGCAACGCGGCGCAACGCCAGTCGACCACGGTCGCCGATGTCCACGGTTCCGGCCTCGGCGCCAGTCACCTTTACCAGGGCGCGGACTTCGACACCGTCGAGTTCGACAATCACCAGCGAGTACGGCGTGCGTAGCCCGGGCACCGGCATGTGGACGGTGGTCTCGGTGTAGACCGTTCCAGTCCGGGGTAACGGAATCAACTCATAGTCGATGGCCAGCGCGCCGTCCTCGGCGAGGCGGAATCGCGGAGGGAAATCGAGATCCGCGCTGCCAGCGAATTTTCCTGCTTCCCAACGGGTTTTGGCTTCGAACGCTCGCTCATAGGCAGCCAGTGAGATCGGAATGTCGCCACCCTCGACATAGGTTCCCGCAGGAGTAGCACGCGCGTGCGGTTCACGTCGATGCAACTCGGCCACGCCGCCGCTCACGGTCATGCCGGACAGGCTGGCCTGTTCAACCGCGACCAGCGGGCCGGTACTACCCGCATCGACCATTCCCGCTAGCGCGAACAGGCTCGCGCTAGCCCCCAACGTGGGAACCGGCGGCGGGTCGCCTATGCATAGTTCGGCGGCGCGCGAGTG
>JAJKIB010000511.1 GCA_021154745.1 Mycobacterium sp. | reverse complement strand
CGAGGGATCTGATGAGCATTACGCGGAGCTGGCCGCGGTAGCCACGGTGAGCCAGCTGCGCACCGCGGTGAAGCTGGAACCGCGACCCGAACCCGATCCTCGGCCCCAACCACAGGCTTCGATCAGCAAGACCTCCGATGAGGAGGGCACCTGTTGGCGGATCAAACTTCCCCACTTGGATGCGGCGAAGTTCGACGCGGCGCTGGCGTCGCATTTGGATGCGCTGATCGCCCAGTGGCGCCACGATCACGGCGATGGCGACCGCGCATCGGATCAGCGGCCGCCGTTGCCGACCACCGGCGAGGCGTTTATGCGCCTGGTCGAGGCGGGCTGGGACGCCGAGGCCACCCGCCGACCGCACGGGCAGCACACCACGGTGGTGGCCCACGTCGACGTTGAGGCGCGCGCCGCGGCGCTGCATCTGGGTCCGCTGCTCACCGCGGACGAACGCCGATACCTGACCTGTGATGCCAGCTGTGAAGTGTGGTTCGAACGAAACGGCGAGGTCATCGGCGCCGGGCGGGCGACCCGGCTGATCAGCCGGCGGCTTCGCCGGGCGCTGGAGCACCGCCACCCGATGTGCGCGGTGCCCGGTTGTGGGGCCACCCGCGGTCTGCACGCCCACCATCTTCGGCACTGGGAAGACGGCGGTGTCACCGAGTTGGTCAACCTGGTGCTGGTCTGCCCGTATCACCACCGGCTGCATCATCGAGGCGTCATCACCATCACCGGACCCGCAGAGGATCTCGTCGTCACCGACAGCGCCGGGCGACCGCTTAGCGCGGGATCGCTGGCGCGTCCGCCCAACCGTCCCCCACCGGCTGTGCCACCGTGGCCCGGGCCCACCGGCGAGCGCGCCGACTGGTGGTGGTATGAACCCTTCCAACCCCAACCACCACCAACCAACAACTGATATGGGGAGTGATTTGTCAAGGGGGCAGGGTGAAGCGGCGGCCGCAACCGTCGCTGCGGCCGCCGCTTCGTTGGCCAGGTGAGCGTGCGTGGATGTCAAGCGTGTCGTGTCGACGCGTGTCAGTCTGATATGCGCGGGTTGGTTACCGCAGGACGGGGGCTTTCGAGTCGGAGTTAACCGCTGGTCTAGGACATCGAGCGTGATCGGTTGCAGGACAACGTGGTTGCTCATAGTTGTTCCGCGGGTCACTCCAAGACGCTTGCTGATACCCCGCCAGTTCACCTGGACAGTTTGGGTGCCGTCAGTCGGACATGACGGCTAATGACCATTCTGGATCCGCCGCGGCGGTCGGCGGATCATGGTGCGCGCCAACCGCTATGCGTCGGCGGCGGCGCAATCCGGTGAGGCGCTCGAATCGTGGGTGCGTGCGGGTGAGCCGTCCCCGTGAGACCGGTCTGTTGCATGTCGTGGGGAATTCTTAGCGCGACGATATGGAGCAAATGGCGCGGGCGCGCCGTGGCGGCGGCCGGTCGGTCGTGCGTAGAGGTGGGTCGGGTTTGGCGCAGCGGCGGGCACGGGCGGTGGCGCTGCGGACTGCGGTGCGGGATGGCTGGGACGCGGCGGCGGTTGCTGATGCGCTGGTGTCGCAGAGAGATATCCGCTAGGTCTCTGGCACGTGGTCTTAGGGTCGAGATCGTGCAGTATCGCGCTGAGCGCTAACTGAGGTGAGTCGCTACCAATGGCCGCCGCCTGGCGGCCTCGCGCGCAGCGCGGCTGACTAGTGCGTTATCGCCCGTCGAGCGCTCTGCGGTGGGACGATATGCGACGTGAGCCACGATCAGGTGCGCTCCGAGAAACACGGCGGCGCCCATCCGCAGCACGGTGCGTTGATCGACGAGTTGCTTGACCGGGCGGTGCGAGCTATCAACCGCGGTGATCGTGAGGCTGCCAGCGCCCTGGCGGGGCAGGTGCTGGCTGTCGACCGCGGGAACATCGAGGCCGAGGACTTGATGGCCGCCTCTCCTGGCGGTCATGGTGAGATCCGAAGGCTGACAATCCTATTCGCGGATCTCGTCGACTCGACAGTCCTCTCCACGCGCCTGGAGCCCGAGGCTTACCGATTGCTGGTGGTCAGATACCACGAACTGGTGCAGCGGGCCGTCGAAGACTTTGAAGGCCACATCGCCTCGATCAAGGGTGATGGGCTGCTTGCGGTGTTCGGCCATCCCGTTGCCCACGAGGATGACGTGCGCCGGGCGGTGCTGGCGGGTGTGGAGATCACCCGTGAAGTGCGGGCGCTGAGCGAGCAGGCCCAACGCCGCTTCGGAGTGGGCATCGATGTGCGGGTCGGGGTTCATCGAGGACCGGTGTATCTGGACATCGCCCAGGACGACGTCTACGGGTTGGCGGCCAATGTGGCCGCGCGGGTGTGTAGCCTGGCGCCGCCAGGGTCGGTGGTGGTGTCGGATGCGGTGGAGCCGCTTACCGCTGACTTCTTCGAGCTGGAGCGTCGTGCGCCGGCCACGGTAAAAGGTGTCGACGCGCCGATCGCCCATTACCGCGTGGTGGCTGAGCGCCCCGCGCCCCCTAAGACTGCCCGCGCTTCGCTAGTGGGACGCGAGGACGAGCTGGCACACCTTGTGCTGAGTTGGACGCAGGCGCAAGCTCATACGCTTCCCGCGTCGGCGGTGGCGTTTCGCGGCGAGCCGGGCATCGGCAAGAGCCGATTGGCGTTGGCGGCTGGCGAGCTGGCGCAACGGGGCGGCGGTGCGGTGGTGGAACTGTACGGGTCGCCGCTTCACACCGGCGTCGGTCTGCACCCGGTGCGCACGATGCTGGAGCGCCGGTGCGGCATCAGTCGCCTCACTGACGGTGGGGAGCGGCTGCAGCTGCTGCGTACCGAGTTGGTCGCCCGGGGACTGGATCCGCGGACTGCCATGCCACTGCTGGCTCCCGTGCTCGGTATCGAGCCGCAGGAGGGCTATCAGCCGGTGGCCGCGGAGGGCCGCAAGCTGCAGCGGCTGATCTCGGAAGCGGTCTGTGGCTACCTGCTGGCCTGCCTTGGCGCTAGGCCGGGGTTGGTGGTCGCCGAGGATGTGCAGTGGTTCGACCCGTCCACCACCGAGGTGCTCGGCTCGCTGCTGTCCAACGGCGGTGGCCGGCTGCTGATGGTGGTGACCGAACGTGACAGCGGGGGGATGCCGCAGCACTGGCCGGTCACAGTGTTCGATCTGGCGCCGCTGACCGCCGAGCAGAGCGACGAGCTGATCCGGGCGTTGGATCCGGCGGTGACCGAGCAGCAGCGGGTGCGGATCCGCGACCGCTGCGACGGTGTGCCGTTCTACATCGAGCAGGTGGTGGCGGAGCTGCAGCTGGCGCCGTCTGACCAAGTGAGCGGGCCGGCGGTGCCCGAGACGCTGTATGAGCCGCTGTTGGCCCGGCTGCGCGGAAGCCCCGCTGCGGTGCGGGTCGCGGAGGCGGCGGCCGTCATCGGCCGCCACGGGGACCGCTCCCTGCTGGCCGCGGTGGCCGGCCTGGACACGGTCCAGCTCAGTCAGTTCATCCACGAGCTTGTGGATGCACGGGTATTCGAGCTATCCGGCACCGGTGGCTGGGGTTTTCGCCACGAACTGCTGCGGGAAGTCGCCGCCGAACTCACCCCGCCCAGCCTGCGCCGCGGCCTGCACGGCAAGGCCGCCGACGCGCTGGTCAACGGCGCCGCGGCAGATCCCGACTGGCCCCTGGTGGCCGCCCACTATGAACAAGCCGCGCGCCACGGCGATGCCGCATCGGCCTATCAGCGCGCCACTGCGGACGCGCGCCGCCGCGGGGCGCTGGCCGAAGCCCGCAACCACGTCAACCGCGCCGTCACGCAGCTGGAGCTGTGCCCGCCCGGGTGGGACCGCGATCGGCGCGAGATCGCTGCACGGTTGCAGCGCGGCTACCTCGCCGCCGCTGGGGAGCCGGAGGGCAATGTCAGCCCTGTCTCCGTTGGTGATTTCGAGCGCTGCCTACAGCTGGTCGGCACCGACCTCCACGACGAGCTTGTCGTGGCGACCTTGGCCGCCGCCGGCGCCCACTACATGTGGGTTCCCGACGTTCGCCGCGCGGCGCAACTGATGGATGTGCTGCGGCGAGGAGCCGACTCCCAACGGCCGTGGCTGGGCCGCGCCATAAACGCCGGGCTGGGAGAGGTGGCATTTCTGCGGGGCGAGTTCACGACCGCTCGCACCTATTTCGAGCAAGCCACGACCGACGTGGCCCTTCAAGGGGCGCAGCACATCGACCCGCTGTGGTTCATCCCGCTCGACTGGGTGGCGTCGTCGTTTGTCTTCCTGGCGGTCGAGCGCTTGCTACATGGCGATGTGAGCGGTGCCGAGGGGCGGCTGACGCAGGCGCTGCGGCGGGCCGAGCAGCTCGGGTTTCCCGCCGGCCCCTACAGCCGCATTTTTGCAGGCATATACGAAATCTGGATCCGCTGCGAAGCCGCTCAACTGGACCGCGCGGGCGCAGTCGCGGTCCAGTTGATCGAGCAGTCTGAGCGGCACGGGTTTGCGGCTTGGCAGGGGGTCGGCGTGAGCGAGCAGTGCGCCATTCGCGCCCGCGCCCTGCTCGCTTCCGCAGATCGCGACCCGGACGCTGTGTCTGCTCACATCGCGACCATGACGAAGATCCAAGACACGTGGCACCGCATCGGGACCGAAGCCAACCGCCCGATCAACGATGCCCTTATTGGGCGGCTGCTCATCGCCGCGGGCCGACACAACCAAGCCCGCAACTGGCTCGACACCGCACTCGGCATCACAGCCGAGAAAGGCCATCAGTTTTATGACGCCGAACTGTTGCGTCTGCGCGCCCACACCCTCATCGACCCCGACGCACGCGCAGCCGGGTTTGGCGCGGCGCTCGACCTGGCCCGCCGCCAGGACGCGCCCTTGTTCGAACTACGGGCCGCCCTTGACGATTTCGGGCTTCGAGGGCAACCCGCACGGGACACCGTGATCGACGCCGCCGGCCGCCTTGTCAGTGACAGCGATGTGCCCGAATTGGCGCGAGCCCGGGAAATGCTGGAGGAGTAGCGGCCTTTCGCATCAACTAGGGGTTCGGTCTGCTTGTACAGACGGATGCGACGCCGATGGCAGCCAACGTTCCGACGTGACTTCTAGGGCCGAAAGCGGACAGCGGAAGGCGGTGACACTGGTGACGCGCAGAAAAGCCGATCGGGATGAGAGGGCCACCGATAGATAAGGGTTGACGTGACGGGCCCCGGTCGGTTCGCTCGCTTGTCATGTGACTAGCGCCGACTGCGAGAAGACGGTGATCATGTCCGCATCTATTGGGTCGATAGATGTCGCTCGGATCCAATATCGCTGAATCTCTGCATGGAGACGCCGCCGTGAAGGAACGAATACCGCATATTCGGAATAAGTACCCCCTGCCAGCCGCACCAGCCGGCCAGTTCGCGAGCGATCGCGGCGTTGGCGACCACGGGGTGTTTCTTGCGTTGGTCGAAGTGCAGCCAGCGGGCGTGTAGTCGTCGATTGGCGGCCTGACCGCGGGCTCGAGCCCCCGGCGAGGCGGCCTGCCAGCGCCGTCGCATCACGACCCCAGGCCGGTATGGCCGCCGGTGATGCCATGCTGCCTCGATCAACAACCCGCGAGCGTGAGTATTGCCCGTTCGTGTCAAGCCACCCTGAGACCGTGTGGCGCCCGAGGAACTTTCCGCGGGCACCAACCCCAGATAGGAGCCGATGGTGCGCCCCGTGAGGCGGTGCCAATCGCCGATCTGCACAGCCAACCCAAACGCCATCAGCGTGGACACCCCACGCACACACCCCAACCGCTGCACCACAGCGGTGAACGACGCGTCGGCGGCCAGTGCGGTGATCGCCTCATCCAGACGCTCTCGGCGATCGGTCGTGGCCAACACCGTGTCCAACGCGGTGTCATAGGCCATCGTCAACGCCGGGTTGGTGAACCGCTGAGCGCGCAGCCATCGCTGATGGACTTGCGACCACGGTGTAGCGCCGTCGTAGACGATCCCCTGCCGAAGCAACAGCTTCGAGAGCCGGTTGCGTGCGGCCATCAAGTCCTGTCGGCAATCCTCACGGGCACGAAACAATCCCGAGCGGCTTCCTGTTCCACACTGGGAATCTGCACCTCCACGATCTCGCCCAGGTGCAACAGCCGAGCCAGATGACGGGCGTCGCGCACATCGGTCTTGACCCGATCCCCGACCGGGCGCTGCAACTTCGACGGCGCAGCCACCACACACCTGATCCCGGCGGCGTTCAAGCAGCGCGCGAGCCCGAAACCCATCGGACCGGCCTCAAAGGTCGCCGCCACCGGACCGGGCAAATCACCCAGCCACGCCAGGATCTCCCCGTGATCCGAGCCCAACCGACGCTCGAACACCTCACCGGTGTGATCATCAAGACCACACGCAACCACCGAACGTGCGTGCACATCCAAACCAACACTCGTACGCTGAACCTTCACTGGGGCCTCCCACATCTGTGTGGCTCTACCGGCCAGGACCAACTTCCTGACGGCAACCCACGTTCACATGTGAGCGAGGCCCCAGCCCCCCATACCGTCTAGGTTTGGTTATCGGGGCCGTATCGCCACCAGCATCGTATCGACGCTCAAATAGGTTGGGGTATCGAGGAATTCGTTCCGCGAAACGCGCAACTATCGCATCGTGAGGATCGAAGCTGAGAACCAGACGCGCACCGTCGCCGACCCGCTATCCAGACCCCTCATCAAGACCCGCGCTGACGTGCGCCGCAACGGGAGGCGAACAGCACGAGCATGACTCCGTGGGTGCGGGTCAGGTAGGGCACTGACTCCAGCGAGGTCGGGGCGCTTCGCTCGGTGGCCATCCGGTGGACGGCCACCTCGACTGCTTGCGACGAAAACAACAGCTACACAGCAGAATTCATGACGCCCACCGGCGCCCCGTACCGCTCGACGGCACCGCCACTACCCGGAGCACCGCTGATCACCGTGAGCGGAGTCGAAGTGAGAATCGGCGTGGCACTCGCCGACCTACACGCGGCATAGTGCGCCGAGCGTCGCCAACCCGCTGCGGATGGCGGGCTCGGCGATCGCGCCATAGCCGATCACCAGAGCCGGCGGCGCCGCCGAATGCGCCGACCAATGCCAACGGGCGCCCTCTACAAGAACACCACGCTTGCGCGCCGCTTCGACGAGATCCACCTCATCGCACGAAGGCGGCAGCCGTAGATACATGTGAAGGCCTGCGGCCACACCCGTCGGAATCGCATCCGGCATCGACGTCGCGATCGAGGCCAAGGCGGTGTCGCGTCGGCGCCGATAGATCGGCCGAACCCGACGGAGATGCCTTGCTAGCCCGCCCGTTTCGATGAAGCGCGCCAGCGCCAACTGCTCGAGCATCGTGTTTCCCATGTCGTCGAGCAGCTTTTGCCGGACTGCCTCGTCGACGAGCCAGTCCGGCACGGCAAGCCAACCGAGTCGCAAAGCTGGCGTGAGGGTCTTACTCGCACAACCGGCGTAGGCCACCCGCAGAGGTGCGA
This sequence comes from Mycobacterium sp., assembly GCA_021154745.1. Classification (GTDB taxonomy): domain Bacteria; phylum Actinomycetota; class Actinomycetes; order Mycobacteriales; family Mycobacteriaceae; genus Mycobacterium. Next base: position 12,515 of record JAJKIB010000511.1, on the reverse strand, counting down.
GCCCTTGCAGCGCGCCGATCGGCGCTCGGTCATAGCGGAATTCGGCATCGTAGTCGTCTTCGATGATCAGCCCGCCGCTGTCGTGCGCCCACTTGACGAGTGCAGCACGCCGCTCCGCACTGAGGACCGTTCCCGTCGGATAGGAATGCGCGGGCGCTACCAGTACGGCTCCGACGTTGTGCGCCAATAGCTTTGCCACGTCGAGGCCGTCGCTATCAACGGAAATCGGCACGACATTCAGGCCCACATTGATGACGGCTTGCCGATGAAGTCCGAAACATGGGTCCTCGAAGGCGATTGCGTCCACGCCGCGAGCTCGCAGTGCCCGGGCCAGCAATACCACCGCCTGAGTAATGCCCGATGTGATGATCATCCGATCGGGCGTGGTCGCGACACCGCGCACGCGTGCGATGTAGTTGGTGAGCGCTTCCCGCAATTGCAGCGTCCCAAGGGGACCCGGGTAGCCGAGCTGCTGATTAGGCACACTGTTGAGCGCCGCGCGATAGTGGCGCAGCCACTCGGTTCGAGGAAACAGCGCGGGGTCGGGCAGCCCGCTCAGAAGGCGAACGTCAGCGGCCGGCTGCGCGGACGTCGACGACGTGCCCGCCGACGTCTGAGCGATCGGCATCACCTGGGTGCCGGATCCTTGCCGCCCGCTCAGATATCCGTCGGCAGCGAGGTGCTCGTATGCGGCCACCACCACGCTGCGTGCGACGCCAAGCTCGCGTGCCAATGTTCGTGTCGCCGGCAGTACTGCTCCGGCCGGCAGGCGCCCCTGTTGGATCGCAGAGCGCAACTGAAGTTGCAGCTGCGCGGACAGACCCCGTCGGCCGGACCGATCGAGGGCGACGAGTAGGTCCGAGGGGAAGCCCGTCTCGTCCGAATTGGTCTGCTCAGAAAGCCTTGAATTGGATCCTGACACGCACCAATTATGCGCCGAGGCTGGTGGCATGTCGGCAGTGAACAACGCAACGTCCGCGGTGGCGACCCCATTTCTAACGCCCTGGATGCCCGGCACGGTAGATCCAGGAGACGCGCCGGTGGTGGTGAGCGTGACGAAATTCTCGGCGCATCACCGGCGGGTACTTCCCGGCGTCGCGGCCAACGGGTTGCGCATGCGGATGGGCTGGTACGGCATGTCTGGAGCGGTGGGCATGTGGCTGTGGGTGCTGCCGACCGCCGGGCGTAGCGGGTCGGTATCGGTGTGGGCATCGGAGGAGGACCTCGAACGCTTCATCAGCCTGCCGCACCACGTGGACATCATGCGGCGCTACGGCGATCGCGGCACGATTCAGTCGACGATGTGGACGGCCGACCGGTTCGACCGCAGCGTCATCCTCGACCGCGCTCGTCGCTGGATCACGTCGACGTGAAGCCGAGTGTCAGATCGCCTGATTCCGGCATGCCAGTGCGGCGTCGACGAACGCGTCGCGGGCCGGGTTGTCGGTCGCCGCATCCCAGATTAGCGTGACCTGGCTCGGGCCGATGTCGCGAATCGGCAGCACCCGAACATCCCGCCTGCGGTAGAACGCCGTCGTCGAGCGCGGCAGGATCACGAAACCGGCTTGTGCTGCAACAAGTTCCAGCTTGTCCTCAACGGTGTGCGCCATCTGGCCCGGACGGCGATGCTCGGGAGTGGCGATCGCATACCACTCCGGCACCGTGGCCGGGTCCTGTAACAACCGCTTGGACGCCAGATCGGCCAGCCGTACGGACCGCTTCTTCGCGAGTGGATCGCCGGCGGGCAGAACGACGACTCGAGGCTCCTCTAGCAGCGGTGCGGTGCCCAGCCCGTGATGGTCGATGGGCTCGCGCGCATACACCACATCGACCTCCCCGCGGTGCACCACGTCGACCTGTTCAGTCCACCCGACCTGCAGAACGACCGCACGTCGCGACGGGTCGTCGGCTTCGAACGCCGCTGCCGCGGCCGTCGCCAACAGCCCGGGCATGACGCCGACCGTTACCGTCGCCGTCGGCTCAGCGGCCCGAAACAGGCGCTGCTGCAAGGCTTTCGACTCGGCGAGTAAGAAGCGCGCGTCCTCGTGCAATTGCTTTCCTGCGGCGGTCAGCCGGGTTCCGCGGGAATCGCGGTCAAGCAATTGCACGCCGAGGTCACTTTCGAACGAACGGATCTGGCGCGACAGCACCGGCTGTGCGATGTGCAGCCGGGCGGCGGCACGGCCGAAGTTCAATTCTTCGGCGACTGCCACGAAGTAGCGGAGTTTACGCATGTCGAGGTCGGGCGCGACCATACCGGTAGGGTATCGCTCCGCGACGAAAAGGGTCTTGGACTCCGCCGCAATCCGGCCCGACAGTGGATCCATGAGCCTGAAGAATGCGCGAGTCCTCGTCATCGGCGGCACCTCCGGCATCGGCCTGGGGGTCGCGTCCGCGGCAGCCGAACGCGGCGCCATCCCGATCGTGGTGTCCCGCCAGCAGTCCAGTGTCGGCCGTGCCCTGTCCCAACTGCCCGAGCATGCCCGTGGCGCCACGGTTGACCTCACCGACCTGCCGGCGGTGGAGCGGCTCGCCGCCGACGTCGGCGACATTGACCACCTCGTATTCACCGCAGGCGAGGCACTCGAACTGGCTCCACTCGCCGAGCTGACCCCGGAGATCATCACCGGTTTCTTTCAGACCCGCTTCGTCGGCGCGTTGACCGCGGTGCGCGTGTTCGCGCCCCGCATTACGGCCGGCGGGTCGATCACACTGACGAGCGGCACCGCCGCCGAGCAACCCGGATTCGGCGCTCTTCCGGTGAGTGTCTGCGGCGCCATGAATGCGCTGACGAAGGCGCTGGCCTTCGAATTGGCACCGATCCGGGTCAACGCCGTAGCACCCGGCGTCGTCCGCACACCGTTGTGGAATGCGATGGGCGAAGCCGATCGCCAGTCGATGTACGACCAAGCGGCACAACAACTCCCATTGGGCCGCGTCGGCGAAGTGTCCGATATCGCGCGTGCGTACGTGTATTGCATTGAGCAGGAGTTCGGCACCGGCACCGTACTGACGGTCGACGGCGGGACGGTCCTTGTTTGAGACGTCTAAGCCAGTAGCGCCCGCAGCTCCTCCACGAACCGCACCGATTCGCGGCGGTCGCCCGAAAGCGGCTGCAGCAGCAGCGTCGTGGCCCCTGCGTCGGCGTAGGCGGCGAGCCGCTCTTTGACGAAGCCGCGAGGACCCACCAGCGAAACGTTGCGCACCATCTCGTCTGGTACCGCCTCGATCGCCTCGGCTTTCTTACCTGCGAGGTAGAGGTCCTGGATGTGGTTGGCCACCTCGCCATACCCATAACTGGTGGCCAGGTTGTGGTAGAAGTTGCGGCCCCGCGCACCCATGCCGCCGATATACAACGCCAATTGGGGCTTCGCCCAAGCCAATCGGTCGTCGACGTCATCACCGATTGCCAGCGGCGCGCTCACCATGATGTCGAGCGGACCAAGTTCCGGATCGCGCTTGGCGTAGCCGGACCGCAGCGACTCACCCCACACGTCGTGGGCCTTCTCCGGGTAGAAGAACACCGGCTGCCAACCCTCGGCGATCTCGGCGGTGAGTTCGACATTCTTCGGGCCCAGTGCCGCGATCGTGACGGGAATGCGATCGCGGACAGGGTGATTGATCAGCTGTAGCGGCTTGCCCAGGCCGGTGCCCCGGTCGGTCGGCAGCGGAATCTGGTAGTACTTCCCGTCATAGCTGACCCGTTCGCGGCGCCACACCTGGCGGCAGATCTCGACCACCTCGCGGGTCCGGCCGAGCGGCGCGTCGAACGGCACGCCGTGGAAGCCCTCCATCACCTGCGGTCCCGATGTGCCGATGCCCAACCGGAAGCGGCCGTTGGACACATAGTCGAGTCCCGCCGCCGTCATGGCCAGCAGCGACGGGGTGCGGATGTAGATGGGGACCACGCCGGTGCCCAGTTCGATCCGGGACGTCATGGCGGCCAGGAAACCCAGCTGGCTGATCGCGTCGTACGAGTAGGCCTCGGCGACCAGCGCGATATCGACGCCGATCTTCTCAAGCTCGACGACCTCGTCGACGGCCTCCAAAAAGCCGCCGGCGTAGTTCAGAAATATCCCAGTCCGCATCATCGAGTTATACACCCAACCGGTTGGTTGGCCGACTCAGGGCTTCAGAAGAGCAACGACTTTGTCTTCGATGTCCACCGGATCGTCGCCGAAAGGATCCACGACGGGCGCCTTCGGCAGGTCGGTCTCGGGGTCGGCGAAGTCGGCGTAGGTCTTGTCACCGGTCAGCGTGTGCAGCAGATAGCCGGTCAGCAGCGCGCGCACCAGTTTTTGCGTACTTTTGTCGGCGCCGGGCAGTCCGACAATGCGGGCCAGCCGCCTGCCCTCGATGAGGCCGCCGGCCTTGGCCTTGTCGACCGTGCGAAGCGTCGCGCCCTTCCATATCCTGGACAACTCAACGGCGTTGGAGCGCAACGTCATTGGATCGCCGGGCGCGGCGAGGACCAGACCGGGCACCCGCAGCGCTGCCGCGGGCTGTTCCGCGGGCGGCTTGGTCACCGTCGGAAAAACCGCCGTTATAGCTTTTGGGCCATGCGGCCCAGCGGGCATGCCCGCGGCGGCGAACACCGCCGCCGATCCACCGAAACCGTGCCCGACGACACCCAGCTTCGTCGGATGCACGCTGATCTTTCCCGGGCCCAGCCGCACACCCGCGATGATGTCCAGGGTGGTGCCCAAGTCGAACGCCAGGTTGAGCACCGACGGCGCGACACTCTTCTCGGTGTCAGGTGCAGCGGCCACGATGCCCCACGACGCCAGATGCTCGAGTGTGCCCTCGTAGCGGTCCACTCCTGCGAGCCAGTCGTGACCGAATGCCACACCGGCTAGATTCATCCCGGACTCGGGGGTATAGACGACACCGGGCAGACCGGCAAAGGCCAGGTCACCGCGCAAAACTCGATGCGGTCCGCGCCGGGTCAAAGCGGTGAAAAGCTTCTTAGTCCGGGCCACCATCAGACCGTAGCGCAGGCGGTGTGACCCAGCCCTTGCACTACCCTGAATGCCTATGTGCGGAATCGTCGGCTACGTCGGGCAGCGGCCTGCCTGTGACATCGTGGTCGACGCTTTGCGGCGGATGGAGTACCGGGGTTACGACTCGGCCGGGGTCGCGCTGTTCGACGGGCGTGGCGGTCTGACGGTGCGACGCCGCGCGGGTCGGCTGGCCAACCTGGAGGCCGCGCTCGACGAGACAGACTCCGTCGGCCTCGCCGGCACCACCGGTCTGGGTCACACCCGCTGGGCCACCCACGGCCGGCCCACTGACCGCAACGCCCACCCGCACCGCGACGCCGCCGGGAAGATCGCGGTCGTCCACAACGGGATCATCGAGAACTACGCCCCGCTGCGCGCCGAGTTGGAAGCCGCAGGGGTCGAGTTCGCCAGCGACACCGACACCGAGGTCGCTGTTCATCTGGTCTCCAGGCAGTACGACCATGGCGACACCGCAGGCGATTTCGCGGCCTCCGTGCTCGCGGTGCTGCGCCGGCTCGAGGGCCATTTCACGCTGGTCTTCGCCAACGCCGACGAGCCGGGCATGATCGTCGCCGCCCGCCGCTCCACGCCGCTGGTCGTCGGTGTCGGCGACGGCGAGATGTTCATCGGCTCAGACGTGGCCGCATTCATCGAGCACACCCGTGACGCCGTCGAACTCGGTCAGGACCAGGCGGTGGTGATCACCGCCGACGGTTACCGGATCACCGATTTCCACGGCGATACCGACGTCGACTTCCGTGAATTTCATATCGACTGGGACATGTCGGCCGCCGAAAAGGGTGGCTACGAATACTTCATGCTCAAGGAGATCGCCGAGCAGCCCCAAGCGGTCGCGGACACCCTGCTCGGCCACTTCGCCGACGGCCGCATCGTGCTCGACGAGCAGCGGCTGAGTGACCAGGAGCTGCGCGAGATCGACAAGGTGTTCGTGGTGGCCTGCGGCACGGCCTATCACTCCGGGCTGCTGGCCAAGTACGCCATCGAGCACTGGACCCGGCTGCCGGTCGAGGTCGAACTGGCCAGCGAGTTCCGCTACCGCGACCCCGTGCTGGACAGCCACACGCTCGTCGTCGCCATCTCGCAGTCCGGCGAGACCGCCGACACGCTGGAGGCGGTGCGGCACGCCAAGGAGCAGAAGGCCAAGGTGCTGGCCATCTGCAACACCAACGGCAGCCAGATCCCGCGCGAATGTGACGCGGTGCTCTACACCCGGGCGGGGCCCGAGATCGGCGTAGCGTCGACCAAGACGTTCCTCGCCCAGATTGCCGCGAATTACCTTGTCGGACTTGCCCTTGCTCAGGCCCGCGGCACCAAGTACCCCGACGAGGTGGAGCGCGAGTACCGCGATCTGGAGGCGATGCCCGATCTGGTCGCACGGGTGCTAGATACCGTGGAACCGGTCACTGCGCTGGCCCACCGGTTTGCCCAGTCGCAGACGGTGCTGTTCCTGGGCCGCCACGTCGGCTACCCCGTCGCGCTCGAAGGTGCGCTCAAGCTCAAGGAATTGGCGTACATGCACGCCGAGGGGTTTGCCGCCGGTGAGCTCAAGCACGGCCCGATCGCGTTGATCGAAGACGACCTTCCGGTGATCGTGGTGATGCCGTCGCCAAAGAATGCCCCCACGCTGCACGCCAAGCTGCTGTCGAACATCCGCGAGATTCAGGCCCGCGGCGCCATCACCATCGTCATCGCCGAGGAAGGCGACGACACCGTCCGGCCTTACGCCGATCATCTGTTCGAAATACCCGCGGTGTCAACACTTTTCCAGCCGCTGCTGTCGACGGTGCCGTTGCAGGTGTTCGCCGCCGGCGTGGCGCAGGCCCGTGGTTACGACGTGGACAAGCCTCGCAACCTGGCGAAGTCCGTCACTGTCGAGTAGTGCCGCGCAACAACATCGGGCACTTCAAGAGGGAGCGGGCCCGCGCGCACTTCTTGAGCATCTATCAGGCCGCCATGGTGGAGCTTCCGCCTAGCGAGTCGACCGATGTGCCAACGTCGTTCGGCACTGTGCGTGCCTACCGGTTCGACGGACCATCCGCCGGTCCTCCGGTGGTGCTGCTGCCGGGTCGCAACGCCTCGACGCCGATGTGGCGGACCAACATCCCCGCGCTGCTCGACCATCGCACCCTCATCGGGATCGACCTGCTCGGCGAGGCCGGGATGTCGGTGCAGGACAAGCCGATCACGGGCCCGGGCGACGAGGCGCAATGGCTGGACGATGCGCTGGCAGGCCTCGAACTGGATCGTGTGCATCTGATGGGGGTGTCGATCGGGGGCTGGACGGCGGCCAACTACGCGGTCCGTCGTCCCGGCCGCGCCTCGTCGCTGGCCCTGCTGGACCCGGTGATGACATTCGCGCCCATCCCGGTCAAAGCTCTGCTGGTATCTGCAGGCATGTTCTTACCCGTGCCGGAGCCGTTGCGGCGCAGGGTGTTCAGCTGGATATCCGGGGGAGCCGAGGTCGGTGACTCGCTGTCGGAGGCGGCACTGATCTCCGCCGGATCGACGGACTACGTCCTGCGCAAGGCGATGCCGAAGTCGTTGACCGATGACCAGGTGCGGTCGCTCGACATTCGCGTGCTGGCGCTGATCGCCGGGCGAAGTGTGATGCTCGACGCCACCGGCGCGGCCGCGCGGGCACGAAACCTCTTGCCGCGCGGACAGGTAGAGCTGTGGGCGGACGCGTCACACGCGATCAACGGCGAGTATCCGGGCGAGATCGCGACAACGGCGGCTGCGTTTTGGGACGACGTGGACACGGCTCCCAACGGCGTGTCGTCGAAATAGCTGCGGCGTCGGTGTCACCATGACGTCGTGTCTCTCGTCGAGATCATCGAAGGAATCGGTACGACGATCGACGCCATCGGCGTCGCCGTCATCGCCGGCGGTGCGATCCTCGCCGTCTTTCTGACGATTGGGCGAGTTCGTCAGGAGGACGGAGGGGCCTACGAGTTCTTTCGCCGCCGCCTCGGCCGCGCGATCCTTCTCGGCCTCGAATTCCTGGTCGCCGCAGACATCATCCGCACCGTGGCCGTCACACCGAGCGGCGAGAGCGTCGCGGTGCTGGGCGGTATCGTGTTGATTCGGACCTTCCTCAGCTTCTCACTCCAACTCGAAGTGACGGGCGCGTGGCCATGGCAACAGCGCTCTGCCGCCGCCGCCGACAAGACCCACGGCCGCTCAGCCGACTAGAGCGACACGCGAAATCAACGTTTTGCAGAGAATCTGTGAGTAGAGGTCTGCAAAACGTCGATTTCGGCGAACGAGGTCGACTAGGCGGCGACACGCTGCGCCTCGCGGCTCAGATGCTGCTCCAGGAACGGCCGGATCACTGCGACGACCTCGGTCAGCCGGCTCTCCAGCAGGAAGTGGCCGCCGTCGAGCAGATTGATCTCAGCCCTTGGCAGGTCGCGGGCGAACGCCAATGCGCCGTCCGGTCCGAAGATCTGGTCATTGCGGCCCCATACCGCCAGCAGCGGCACCTGTGAGGTGCGGAAGTATTCGTGCACGCGCGGGTATAGGTCGACGTTCGAGCTGTAATCGGCGAACAGCTCCAGCTGCGCGGCGACCCGCTCCGGGCTGCTGGCCACTGCTGAGTGCGCGTTGATCCAGGTGTCGGGGTCGACCACCGATGGGTCCGAAACGCCATGGGTGAATTGCCATTTCAGCCCGTCCATGCCGATGAGGTCGCGCAGGGCGGCGGCGTTGGCCTCGGAACGCTCACGGCCGTAAGCGAACAGCGGCTCCATCGCGTCGCCGAAGAAACCCTCGACGTATGCATTGCCGTTCTGGGTGATGATCGCCGCGATGCGCTCGGGGTGGCGTAGCGCCAGCCGCCAGCCCACCGGAGCGCCGTAGTCCTGGACGTAGATCGCGTACCGCTGTAGGCCGAAGTGGTCCAGCAGCGCATCGACATGGTCGGTGAGGTTGTCGAACGTATAGCTGAACTCGTCAACGCTCGGTACGTCGGAGTGCCCGAAACCGGGATAGTCGGGCGCGATGACGTGGTGCCGGTCGGCCAGCGCCGGGATCAGGTCGCGGTACTGATGCGAGCTGGCGGGCGTGCCGTGCAGCAGAAGCACCGCGGGCGCGGTGGGAGAGCCGGCCTCGCGGTAGAAGATCCGGCGACCGGCGATCTCGGCGATGCGATGATGCGTGATCATTTCTAACCCCTTAGATCAGTTGTATCGGTTAGGGGAATTCAACACCCTTGGAACTAACCTGTCAAGAGGTTTAGGATGGTTAGCATGTCCGTTCTGGATTGGCAGACCGTCCTACTCGACCTGCTCAACACCACGCCAGTGATCGACGGGTGCATGGTCGACGTGCTCGACGGGCGTTGGCTACGCGAGCACGGCGCGGCGAAGGATGGCCTGGACGCGGCACGCAACGTGCGCGACGACATGCAACGCGTCGTCCGGATGGAAGCCGATGCGTCGGTTCTGCGTCGTTATCTCACCGATGTGCGCCAGGTGCCCGACATCGGGCCCGATGGCGTCGCCTGGTCGCTCGAGGCCGATTGGCCGGCTCGCCTCGTGTTGGCCTGGGGCGAGCTGGAACGAGACATGCCGGGCCGGTTGCGCCCATGCGCCAACGACGAGTGCCGGTTGTTCCTGATCGACCACTCGCGCGCCGGGACCGCCCGGTGGTGCTCGATGAGCGGCTGCGGCAATCGTATGAAGGCCCGCAGACACTACAGCCGGACCCGCCGAGACTGAAACGTCGCTGTCAGCGTCGCGGGCATGGAATCCTGCTGGAATGCGGCACTACTACACCGCCGATGAGATCCGCGAAGCCGAAGCGCCGCTGTTGGCATCGCTGCCCGAAGGCGGGCTCATGCGACGGGCCGCGTTCGGCTTGTCCACCGCGATCGTTCGCGAACTGGTCCTGCTGACCGGCGGGCTCTCAGGACGCCGCATCTGCGCGGTTGTCGGCTCCGGCGACAACGGTGGCGACGCGCTATGGGCAGCAACGTTCCTGCGTCGCCGCGGCGTCGCCGCCGCAGCAATGCTCCTCAAGCCGGAACGCACGCACAAGTCGGCGCTGGCCGCCTTCACCCGCGCCGGCGGCAGAGTGGTGGAAAGAGTGCCAGCGGCAACCGATCTGGTGATCGACGGCGTTGTCGGCATCTCCGGCTCAGGCCCGTTGCGGCCCAACGCGGCCGAGGTCTTCGCCGCCGTCGACGACGCGGGGATCCCCATCGTGGCGGTCGACATTCCCAGCGGCGTCGACGTGCAGACCGGCGCCGCCGACGGCCCGCACGTGCACGCCACCCTGACCGTGACGTTCGGCGGCCTGAAACCCGTTCACGCGCTGGGTGATTGCGGCCGCGTCGAACTCGTCGACATCGGCCTCGACCTGCCGCCCACCGACATGCTGGGATTGGAAGCCGCCGACGTCGCTGCCCGCTGGCCGAAGCCCGGCCCCAAGGACGACAAGTACACGCAGGGCGTCACGGGCATTCTAGCCGGCTCGGCGGCCTATCCTGGTGCGGCCGTGCTGTGCACCGGCGCCGCCGTCGCCGCCACCTCGGGCATGGTCCGGTACGCGGGAAGTGCGGGCCCGCAAGTGCTTTCGCACTGGCCCGAAGTCATCGCAGCGCCGAGCGCCGCCGCATCGGGTCGCGTGCAGGCATGGGCGGTCGGTCCCGGCCTCGGCACTGACGACACCGGAGCGGCCGCGCTGTGGTTCGCGATGGAGACCGACCTGCCGGTGATCGTCGACGCGGACGGACTGACCATCCTCGCCGCACACCCCGACATCGTGACCGGTCGCTCCGCGCCGACCGTATTGACCCCGCACGCAGGCGAATTCGCGCGACTGGCCAGTGCGCCGCCCGGCGATGATCGCGTCGCAGCCACCCGTAAGCTGGCCGACCGCCTCGGCGCCACCGTACTGCTGAAGGGCAACGTCACGATCGTCGCCGAACCCGGCGGACCGGTCTACGTCAACCCGGCGGGCCAATCATGGGCCGCCACCGCGGGATCGGGCGACGTGCTGTCGGGCATCATCGGCGCGCTGCTGGCGGCGGGACTGCCTACCGGTGAGGCAGCCGCTGCGGCCGCGTTCGTGCATGCCCGCGCCGCCAATCTGTCGGCCGCCGATCCGGGGCCACACCCGGCGCCGACGTCGGCGTCGCGCATTCTCGCTCACGTTCGTGCCGCAGTCGCCTCCCTGTAACGAAAGGACTTGCCATGCCGCACAAGGCCCCTCACGTCCCGCAGATCGCCCCGGCCTACACCGGGCGACTCGCGATGGCGCCGGTTCCGTCGCTCCGGCTGCCCGACGAGGCGATGGATCCCGATGCCGCCTACCGCTTCATCCACGACGAGCTGATGCTCGACGGCAGCAGCCGATTGAACCTCGCGACGTTCGTCACCACCTGGATGGACCCGCAGGCCGAGACGCTGATGGCCGAGACGTTCGACAAGAACATGATCGACAAGGACGAATACCCGGCCACCGCCGCGATCGAGGAGCGCTGCGTCTGCATGGTGGCCGACCTCTTCCACGCCGAGGACTTGCGCGACGACGATCCGTCGAGTGCTATCGGGGTGTCGACGATCGGATCGAGCGAGGCGGTGATGCTGGCCGGCCTCGCTTTGAAGTGGCGATGGCGCGAAAAGGTTGGCAAGAACTGGAAGGGCCGCACACCGAATTTGGTGATGGGCTCCAACGTGCAGGTGGTGTGGGAGAAGTTCTGCCGCTACTTCGACGTCGAGCCGCGCTACCTGCCGATGGCCGACGGCCGCTACGTGATCACGGCCGAGCAGGTGCTGGACAACATCGACGAGGACACCATCGGCGTGGTCGCGATCCTCGGCACCACGTTCACCGGCGAGCTGGAACCGATCGGTGAGATCTGCGCCGCGCTGGACAAACTGGCGGCAGGCCAGGGCGAGCGCAGCGACGGGACAAAGATCAGCGGCCTGGACATCCCCGTGCACGTCGACGCGGCCAGCGGTGGCTTCGTCGTACCTTTCCTGCATCCGGACCTGGAGTGGGACTTCCGGCTGCCGCGGGTGGTGTCGATCAACGTCAGCGGACACAAGTACGGCCTGACCTACCCGGGCATCGGGTTTGTGGTGTGGCGGAGCAAAGATCATCTGCCTGAGGATCTGGTCTTCCGCGTCAACTACCTGGGCGGCGACATGCCGACGTTCACGCTCAACTTCTCGCGGCCCGGCAACCAGGTGGTCGGCCAGTACTACAACTTTCTGCGGCTCGGCCGGGCCGGCTATGGCCAGGTGATGCAGTGCCTGGCGCAGACCGCGCGCTGGCTGGGTGACCAGCTGCGCGAGAGCCGGCATTTCGAGGTGGTGGCCGACGGCTCGGCGATCCCGGTGGTCAGCTTCCGGCTGGCCGGTGATTTCGGCTACACCGAGTTGGATGTGTCGCATACGTTGCGGGCGTACGGATGGCAGGTGCCCGCCTACACGATGCCGGAGGGTGCGAGCGACGTCACAATGCTGCGCGTGGTGGTCAAAGAAGGCT
>JAJKIB010000510.1 GCA_021154745.1 Mycobacterium sp. | reverse complement strand
GCGCCAGGTGCGCGACGGTGAGCTCACCCCCGCACTTGCTGCGCAGCAACTTCTCGACGCGGCCGACGTGCAGTGATCTAACTAATTGGTAACACTTCGTTTATTTGCCGGGGTTCCAGGTAAATTCAATACATTGTGACGGATGTCAACAGCCGGCAGCGCAGCGCAGCGCTTCCGCACGGCATACAGGGCGCGGCAGACCCCAGCTTCGCCTGTACGGTCCGCGCCTTTTCCCAGCTGTTCCCGGGGCGGCGGTTCGGCGGCGGCGCACTTGCCGTCTACCTCCACGGCGAACCGGTCGTCGACGTCTGGACCGGATACGCGGACCGACGCGGCGCCGAGTACTGGACCGCCGACACCGGTGCGATGGTCTGGTCGGTGACGAAGGGCTTGGCCTCGGCGGTAATCCACCGCCTCGCCGACCGCGGCCTGATCGACTACGACGCCACCGTCGCCGAATACTGGCCCGACTTCGGTGCCAACGGCAAGGCCGACATCACCGTCCGCGACGCGATGCGGCACCGCGCCGGGCTCTCCCAGCTCAACGGCGTGAGCAAGGCCGAACTGCTTGATCCGAAGGCGATGGAGTCGCGCCTCGCGGCAGCGCCGGTGAATCGCGTGCTCTACGGCAAGCCGGCATATCATGCGCTGACCTACGGCTGGTTGATGTCCGGGCTTGCCCGGGCCGTCACCGGCAAGGGCATGCGCGACCTCATCCGCGATGAGTTGGCCGAACCACTGAACACCGATGGGTTGCACTTGGGTCGTCCGCCGGCCGATTCGCCAACGCGTGCCGCGCAGATCCTGGTGCCGCAGGGCACGTTCAGCAACCCGGTGTTCAACTTCGTCGCACCGCGGATCGCTGCACTCCAGTATTCCGGGGCGTTCGGCTCGATGTACTTCCCCGGGATGAAAGCCGTTGTGCAGGGCGATATCCCGTTCCTCGACTCCGAGATTCCCGCGGCGAACGGCGTGACAACGGCACGAGGTCTGGCCAAGATGTACGCGGCGATCGCCAATGGCGGCCGCATCGACGGCACCCAGTTCCTCTCTGAGGAGCTGGTGGCCGGGCTGACCGCCAGGCCCAGCCTGAATCTGGACCGAAACATCTTCGTGCCGTTGAGCTTCCACCTCGGCTATCACTCGGTGCCATTCCCGCCTGGGTTCATGCCCGGCTTCGGCCACGCGGGACTGGCCGGCTCTGTGGGCTGGGCCGATCCGGCGAGCGGCCTGTCGTTCGGGTTCGTGCACAACCGGCTACTCACCCGAATGATGCTCGATCAAGTTTCGTTCGCCGGACTGCATGCCCTGATCCGCCGCGACGCCTCGCAGGCCCGCAAGCGGGGTTACGAGACGATGCCGACGTTCGGTGCTCCCTACGACGTGCCGAGGCCGGTCGCGGGGTAGCGGCTCAGCGGTTTGCGCTGCTGAACCACTTGGTCTTGATGCGCCAGGACTGCGCGGATGTAATCGCGAATCCGGCTCCACACCCGCATGCGAAGATCCACACCAGCGTGCCGCCCTCGATCGCCTGCAGCGCAGGCACGTAGGCAGTGATGATCCGCACGGTGCAGGCGAGGATGCCGCTGGCCGATGCGACGAGGTAGATATTGGCGATCTTCCGTGACCGCGGATCCTTCCGGAGGATCAGCAGTGCCCGCCCTCCGTAAGTCAGCAGGTAGATCAGAAGGCCGCACAGCAGCAACCAGTAGGTCGCCAGCCAGAAATCAGTGGGCACCTCGAAGAAGTCGGGCTTGTAGATCTTCGAGCCGTTGCCGATCGTGAATGTCACCAGGAGCAGCGGGATGCATAGCGTCGCAGGGCGCTCCACGTACTGTTTGAAGGTCGCCTGCATGACGTGGTCGTCGGCGAGCCGTCCAAGCGCGTTGTAGACAACCGCGGAGGCGGCGACGATGTACGCGTCGTGTCCGAGGTAATCCTCGAGGTTCCACATGCCGGTCAAGGCGTGCAGCCAATGGCCGATCGTTTCCGAGGCGAACGGGGACATCAGCATCACGGCAAGGCCCTGCAATGCGATGTTCAGAGTGGCGGCGACTTCCCACCGGCACGACCACGTGACGCGCCGGATCCACAGACTCCAAGCGATACACCCGAGGGTGATCGCTATGAGTGTTGCCAGAGCCATGGGAATCGCCTTCGAACTGAACCTGTCAGCAAAGTGTACGGCTTGTCCGGTCTAAAGAGGAGGAGCGTCTGCTCTCGGCTTCAACTCGGACAACTTCGGCGGGCGGGTCGACTGCTTGGTCTGCACCCCGTCCTGCACCGCCGTCATCGTCGTGAATGGGGACGATTCGATGTAGCTCCACACCTCTTGGCGACTCATCAACCCAAATTGGATTTGCAAGTCGGGATAGCTGAGCGCGAACCTATCGGCCACTCGCCGAAGCTCCTCGGCGTTGGGATAGTCGTCTTCCTTGATTCGCCGGTAATAGGTGCTACTCGAGATAGCCAGCGCATCGTAGATGTCCTTGGCATCGATCTCTCCGTCGAGCAGGTAGTCGAGCAACGCTTTGAGCTGTCTGCCGTTCTCGTCGGTCCGTGGCATCCACCTACGATAAACCTACTTCCCGATTTTGGGCAGCACCGTTCGTAAATCGGATTTATTAGCCGTTATTGACACGGGCGTCACAGTTTTGGGATGGCTCTCCCGTTACTGGGAATGAGGTGTACGGTTAGCTACATGGTTGCTCCCTATTTAGCTGATCACAACAGCGACTTGATGTATGCGCTCGACGCCTGGACCATGCCCACGTTGCGGGTTGTCGACCATGACATTGCCGACGGCACCTCGCGCGTCCTCGACAAACTGTCCATGGCCCCGTCAGACGAGGTGACCGCTGAAGTCGACGGAGCAACCGAATGGCTGGGACTGGACGCTGACGAAATATTGCTTGCCGCACTCGGCCGGACGATTTCGCGAACCATTGGTAACGGCATCGTCGCGGTCGACGTAACCGGTGAACGCCGTTGGCAGCTACACGCCATTCCGCTGCTGTGCGCGGATGCGCAGCAAGCGAGTGCGACGGAGATGCTGGGCACTGTGCACCGCATGTTCGGGGCGATTCCGGCGCACGCCGCGTCCATGCCGTCGGAGATCTTCCTCAACTACATCGGCACGCTGCCTCATGGCACCATCCCGATGTACGAGACGCCGCCCGGCCTTGGATACGCGCTCGAGCTGCGGGTGTATCGCAGCGACGGTCTGCTGCACCTGGACTGGTGGTACGACACGACCCGGTTCGACCGCTACACGGTGGAAGAGCTCACGGAGCAGTTCCCGCTTGCCATCTTCGAAATGACCTCAGACGCCGCCGCTCCGGTCTGACGTCATCGGGCATCTTCCAGGCGGAGGCCCACCCCCAGCGTCACCTGGAAGTGCCCGATGGCGCCGTCCTGGAGATGGCCGCGCACGGATCTCACCTCGAACCAGTCGAGGCCACGCATCGTCTCCGATGCCCTGGATATGGCGTTGTGGATCGCCGCGTCGATGCCGTCGGGCGAGCTGCCGACGATCTCAATGATTCGGTACGTGTGATCGCTCATGGCGCGACGCTACGCGGTTTAGGGTGCCGCTATGCCGGACTCCGCGAGCGCGCGTGCGTTGGTTTTGGAGCGGCCGCGTCGCCTCGTGCTCCACGAAATCCCACTGCCCGTTGTCGGCGAGGATGACGCGCTTGTGCGCGTGCAGGCCTGCGGGCTGTGCGGGACCGACCACGAGCAGTACACCGGCGATCTGGCGGGCGGGTTTGCGTTCGTGCCCGGCCACGAGACGATCGGGATCATCGAGACGATCGGGCCGCGGGCCGCTCAGCGCTGGGACGTGGCCGCGGGGGATCGGGTGGCGGTGGAGGTCTTCCAGTCCTGTCGTAACTGCAAGGCGTGCGTGGACGGGCAGTACCGCCGCTGCGAACGCCACGGCCTGGCCGATATGTACGGATTCATCTCTGTCGACCGCCCACCCGGACTGTGGGGTGGTTACGCCGAGTACCAGTATCTGGCGCCGGACTCGATGGTGCTGCCGGTGCCGGCGGCGCTCGATCCGGTCCTCGCGACGGTGTTCAACCCGCTCGGTGCTGGAATCCGTTGGGGCGCAACGATACCCGCCACCGGCCCGGGCGACGTGGTCGCCGTTCTCGGTCCGGGCATCCGCGGACTGTGCGCCGCCGCGGCGGCCAAGGACGCCGGTGCCGACTTCGTCATGGTGACCGGCATGGGCGCCAGGGACGCTGATCGGCTGGCACTGGCGTCTCGGTTCGGTGCGGACCTGGCGGTCGACGTCGCCGTCGACGACCCCGTCGCGGCGCTACGCGAGGCCACCGGAGGACTGGCCGACGTCGTCGTCGACGTCACCGCTAAGGCGCCTCGCGCCTTCGCGCAGGCGATCGAACTCGCCCGCCCGGCAGGCACCGTCGTCGTCGCCGGAAGCCGCGGGTTGGACACCGGCGCACCAGGGTTCATCCCCGACATGGTGGTGTTGAAGGAACTGCGGATCGTCGGCGCCCTCGGTGTCGACACCACCGCGTACCGGGCAGCGCTGGACCTACTGGCGTCCGGCCGGTATCCGTTCGCGGACTTGCCCCGTCGCTGTGCGGGACTCGATGCGGCCGAGGATCTGCTGGCCGCCATGGCGGGCGAGCGCGACGACGCGCCGCCGGTGCACGGGGTGGTGACGCCTTGACCGAGGGCCGTATTCCGCGGTTGCCGGTGGATGAGGCCAAGGCCGCCGCCGACGAGGCCGGGGTACCGGACTACATGGCCGAACTGTCCATCTTTCAGGTGCTTTTGAATCATCCGACGCTGGCGCGTGCCCTCAACGACCTGCTCGCGACGATGCTCTGGCACGGCCGTCTTGAGCCACGGCTGCGCGAGTTGATCATCATGCGGATCGGCTGGCTGACCGCCTGCGACTACGAATGGACGCAGCATTGGCGGGTCGCCTGTGGGTTGGGTGTGCCCGCCGAGGATCTGCTCGCGGTGAAGGAGTGGTCAACCCATGACGGGTTCGGCGGACCCGAGTGCGCGGTGCTCGCGGCCACCGATGAGGTCGTGCGCGATGGTGCGGTGAGCCCGCGGACGTGGACCGCGTGTGAGCGCGAGCTCGGCTCCGATTCGGCGGTACTGATCGAACTGGTGACCGCGATCGGCGCATGGCTCATGATCGCCTCGATCCTGCACAGTCTCGAGGTGCCGCTGGAGGAAGGCGTCGCGAGCTGGCCGCCGGACGGTCAGCCGCCGAGCCGGTAGGTCTGCACTGCGTGCGCCACGACGTCGCCGTCGGCATCGGTGGCGGTGATCTCGGTGAAGGTGAGTTCCTTGCGCCGCCGCACGGTACGGCCACGGCAGATGAGATCGGAGCGCTTGGCGGCGCCGACATAGTTGATCGTCATCGAGATCGTGGAGGCCCGCGTTCCCTTCTCGAAGTCATGGTTGGACCACGCCGCAGCCGCGCCGGTGGTGTCCAAGACCGCTGCGATCACACCGCCGTGGTAGTACGTGCCGTCATTGGTGAGGTCCTCCCGGAACGGCAGTCGAATCGTGACGTCGTCGGGCTCGTAGCGCTCGAACTCAATGCCCAGCCACTTCATGTACGGCGTCGTTGGCATGAGTTCGGCCGCCGCTTGGCGCCGTCGGCGCTGTTGCTCTTCGGTCAATGACTCGGCCATAAGCGAGCACGTTACTGGTTGAGATGACGCCGGCCTTGTTGTCAGCCAGCGCAGTCGACCGCCACCTCAAGGGCGCCACAGATCTCGCGCATCCGGGTGTCGGCCAGCCGACCAAGTCGGCTGACTAAGACTGCGACGGAGATGCTTTCGACGGAGTCAAGGTTGACGGCCGAACGGTGGGGGATCGGGTCGGATCCGGGTTCGAGAACAACCTCGCTGGCGAGTCCCCGGATGGTCGTCGTGCATGGCGCGACGAGAACGCGTCGAAGCCGCGGGATGGCGGCGTCGCGGGACAGCACAACGACTGGGCGCCGGCCGATCTCGGCCAGTTCGCACCACCACACGTCCCCGCGAGCCGGAAGAGCGCTCACGAAGCGCCCGCTGCTCGCCGCCATGACGCCAGGTCACCCCACTCGTCTGGCTCTTCAGCCGGGTGCTCGTCATAGGCGGCGTAGCTCGCATCCACCTCTGCGGATCGATGACGAGCGAGCAGTGCCGCGAGGGCCTCATCGATAAGGGCGGCATCAGTGATCCCGGACCGCGCGCTGCGGGCACTGCCGAGGAGCGTGGCGTCCACGGTGGTGCTCAGACGTATGCGATTCATGCCACAAGTATGCCACTGCGCTGGTGAACCACCGTCGTTCTGATTTGCGATGGCCACTAGACTTGACATCGAACGGCACCGATCCGGCCATCACCGGGGAGCCTTCGGAAGAACAGCTGATCCAGCCCAGTAGAACCGAACGGGTGGGGCCCGTCATCGCCCGAAGTTGAGCGGCGCACAGGACTGTGCGCAAGCGGGGTGGTACCGCGGCGCTCGCGCACCGGCGCGACGTCGTCCCCGTGCCTTGACATTGAACAGGCACAGGAGACAACGCACCACAGTGACCGCCTATCCGAAGCCGGCTCCCGGAGCCCCGAAGTTCCCGGAGCTCGAACTCGACGTCCTCGACTACTGGGATGAGGACGACACGTTCCGCGCCAGCGTCGCGCGTCGCGACGGCGCACCGGAATACGTGTTCTATGACGGCCCGCCGTTCGCCAACGGCCTGCCGCACTACGGGCATCTGCTGACCGGATATGTGAAGGACATCGTCCCGCGGTACCGCACCATGCGCGGGTACAAGGTGGAGCGCCGGTTCGGCTGGGACACCCACGGCCTGCCCGCCGAACTCGAGGTGCAGCGCCAGCTCGGCATCTCCGACAAGGCACAGATCGAAGAGATGGGCATCGAGAAGTTCAACGAGGCCTGCCGGGAGTCGGTGCTCAAGTACTCAGGCGAATGGCGCGCCTACGTCACCCGCCAGGCCCGCTGGGTCGACTTCGACAACGACTACAAGACCCTCGATCCGACCTTCATGGAGTCGGTCATCTGGGCGTTCAAGCAGTTGTGGGACAAAGGCCTTGCCTACGAAGGCAATCGGGTGCTGCCGTATTGCTGGAACGACGAAACACCGCTATCCAGCCACGAACTGCGGATGGACGACGACGTCTACCAGAGCCGCCAGGATCCGGCCATCACGGTCGGATTCCAGGTGACCGAGGG
>JAJKIB010000509.1 GCA_021154745.1 Mycobacterium sp. | reverse complement strand
TATCTTGCGTAAGCACTCGGTCGAGGATCGGCTTTCCGTACTTGGTTTCACCGGTCTGAAAGAAGGGCGTGTCGGTCCCTGCTTCGATGAAATTGCCTTCGGCATAGGTCCGGAACAGCCGTATCGGCTCGCCGACAATCTGCCCACCGACGATGAACGAGGCATTGAAGCGGATGCTGTTCCCTTCCAGGTACCCGGCGTCGCGTTTCTCGATATCGCGCGTCGCGTCGGAGACCAGCCTCACGACGTCGAACATCGTCCGGGCACCCAAGAGATTGGTGGCCGCGTCGCCGTCAGCACAACGCTGCCTCAATACGCTGATGACGGCCTGGGTTCCGGCCAGGTTTCCCGAACTCAGCAGAACGACAACGCGGTTGCCGCGACGCTCGAATACCGTCATCTTGCAGAACTTGGCGAAGTTATCGACCCCGGCATTCGTACGCGAGTCTGAGGCGAAAATCATGCCCTTGTCGAGCATTACGCCTATACAGTAGGTCACGCGATGCACCTTCTGGGCAATCGAACTCCCGTTTGCAATGCCACCAACTTCAGGATGGTGGCTGACGCGCAGGGTGAGCCAATCCGGATTTGATCCTGCCCTGATGCCTTCGCGAACACGTAGCCTACGCCGCTCGGCGAGCGCAGCAGCTAATGACGACCCTGCGTTACTCCCGGCTGCAGTCGTCGCCGTGGTTTGAGGACGCACATTAGGCACCGCCATGCCCCGCAGGCTGGTGCGCCCGAGGCACCTGGGCGAGTGCCATGTTCATGTCCGTCGGGTCGGCGACGGCCGGTCGAGCCCGACCCGGCTCTGCGGACGGATCTTGAACCGCCCCCGGCGCGTCCGGAGCACATCAACTCCCGGGGTCCCGGTCACCGGGCTAGTCGCACTGCAGTGTTGCCGTGGGCGATCCTGTCGGCGTGGCTGCGGGGGCCGCTCACCCGTTGACCGAGAACTTCGCCATATTCGGCTATCACGTCACAGGGTCGACCGGCACATTGTTCCGCTTTGGGATCGTGGTCGGCGCGGTGGCGATGCTGGGACTGAGTGTGTTGCTGGCCGGTGCTCGGCGCACCGCGGGCCGCGGGCGCGACGCCCGACACGAACTCAAAAGGTCCCAACGCGAAACGGCGTTTCTGAACCAGGACCGCGACCAACGGCTCGAACACCAGCCCGTCAGCACGCCTGGCCGTCTTCGGCGAGGCCGCGTAGTGGTGCGGCTCTCCGCCGGTGCGGAGTCTTTGCGGCGCTACCGGTGTACTGCAAAATAATCGCAGGTCAGTGGCCTAATTGTGCTACGGTGAACACCTAATAGAAGCTGGGAAAAAGTGAATAGTCGTCTCGACAATATTTGGTACGCAATACAGCACCCGCTGGGACCATCACGGGAACTGGGCTCATACGCAAACCATCAGAAGAGCGTGGAGAAACTCATTCGCGAGATGAAGACAAGAGTCCATCCCGATTAAGACGCGGGCAGGAACTCGCCTGCGGGACAACCGATCCCAACGGGAGTGGATAACCAAAGCGCTCACCCTGTGCCCGAATGTTATGTAGCGACGCTTCGCGGGCGTCAGCGGTTGTCAGGCAGGTCGCCCCGAAACCTGCGCTGAAACTTATCGGTCTTGTTGTCAGTGGTTGGCCCGTATCGTCCGGCACCGTGCTTGATGCCCCTCCTATCGTTTGGATGCAGCGGTTCGCCCCGACACGGCTGAACTGCGGTACGTCGTCGTCGATGCGGACACATTCCTGCATCCTGAGGCGACGGGGGTGGTTGCAGTTTCTGACTGACGCCGGCAGGTCGCCGAACACCATCCGCGACAACGGCCACTGAGTCGCGTGGTAACTCTCCTGGTGCGCCTTGACGATGGACTGGCAGAAGGCCACGTTGAGTCACCCAGCGTTGTGGCACCGCACTATCGCCGTGATGAAAGTCGTTGGACAAGCTGATATTACGTAGTTATTGGCTCTGCGTGCGGTACAGCGGTCGACTTCAACGAACCACTCTGGGCGCACTCGGGCCGACGGACGCTCGCCGTCGATCTGGGTCGCCCGCCTTCGACCAGGACGAGCCTAAGACGGCCAACGCGGGTCGCGTGCTCCCCATGCCGGAGGCTCTCCTGGCCGAGCTCACCGCGGCGCGGAACCGCCACGCCGCCGAGAAACTGGCCCTGGGCGAGGCTTACAACGACCAGGGCTACGTCGTGTGCAACGAGGCCGGCGAGCCGTACCACCCGTCGACATTGAGCACGCTGTGGCAGGCAGCGATCCGCGATCTCGACGTGCCGCAGATTCGCCTGCACGATGCGCGGCATACCTGCGCCACCCTCATGCGCCTGCAGGGCGTGCGTGCCCATCGCGCACGTCGCAGCCTGGCTCGGCCACACCGACGTATCGTTTACTCTCCGCACCTACGTTCACGCCCAGACCGAGGCGCTGGAACTGGCGGCACGCAGCTTTGCTCCGCCGGCCGCCAACTCTGGACTGAACACTTCGCACATGCGTGCGGTGATACCCAACGATTTCTCGTGACAATCTGTGACAATTTTTGCTCTGGTCGAACATTCGTACGATCGACGCGAATTGCATATGTCGAGCTCACACGGCCTTCTCGTGGTCGGGCTGACAGGATTTGAACCTGCGACCACTTGACCCCCAGTCAAGTGCGCTACCAAACTGCGCCACAGCCCGCGGCGCTGCCGGGATCGCCGGCAGCAGGTCGAAAGCCTACCGCAGACCGACGCCCGCGCGATAAAGCGTGCCGCATAACTGGCTGTGGACATGGGCCATCGATGGTGAGCAGGTAGACCGACACGTCAGCATGGACCAGTAGTCCTGTCGGTGGGCGGTGGGATGCTGGAGACAACCATGACCCGGCACACCACATTCCGGTTCTGCCTCGATCCCACGGTCGAGCAGCAGGCGGTGCTGGCCCGGCATGCCGGGGCATCAAGGTTCGCGTTCAATCAGTGCCTGCGGTTGGTGAAAACACCTCTGTCCCAACGCAAAACCGATCCGGACACGTCAGTCCCGTGGACGGGGTTTGATCTGATCAACACGTTCAACGCGTGGAAGAAGACCGAAGACGCCGGCCGGGCCTTTACAGTCGATACCGATGGCATCGCCGAGATCGTGGTGACCGGCCTGCCGTGGCGCACTGAGGTGTGTCAGCAGGTGTTCGAGGAAGCCGCCGTCGACTGCGGCCGGGCGCTGGCCGCCTGGTCGGATTCCCGCTCCGGCAAGCGCAAAGGTAAGCGGGTGGGCTTTCCCCGGTTCAAGAAGAAAACCGGTGCGGCGGTGTCGTTTCGGCTGCGCAACAGGCGCCGCGAGGGCCGGCCGTCGGCCATCCGGGTCGGCGACAACAACCGCCCCCGCTCAATCACCCTGTCCGGCATCGGGCAACTGGCGGTGTTCGATGACACCCGCCGGTTGCGGCGCTTGATCGCCAACGGTCGCGCCAAGATCTTGTTCGCAACTATTTCGCAGCACGGGAGCCGCTGGTGGGTGTCGCTCAATGTTGAGGCCGCCGAGCTACACCCCGCCCAGCAGCACCCGCCTCACGCACCCGGAGACAACGGCGGCTGGGTCGGCATCGACCGCGGCTTGTCGGCGTTTCTGGTCGCCGCCGCGGCTGACGGCACCGAGGTGGCTCGAATCACTGATGCCCCCAAGGCCATGGCCGCCGGGATGAAACGCCAACGGCAGTTGGCGAAATCGTTGTCGCGCAAGCAGAAAGGATCCCACAACCGCCGTGACGCCGGCGCCAAGCTGGGGCGTCATCACCATCACGTTCGCAATGTGCGCCACCATTTCCTGCATCAGGTGTCCAACGAGCTGGTCAAGGCCCACGACCGGCTGGTGATCGAAAACCTGAACATCTCCGGAATGCTGGCCAACCGTCGCCTGGCCCGAGCCATCGCCGATGCCAGCTGGGCCGAATTCGCCCGGCGGCTGAAGTACAAACAAGCCTGGCGCGGTGGGAAAGTCTCCATCGCTGACCGGTGGTACCCGTCGAGCAAGCAGTGCTCGCAATGCGGAGCCATCCACGGCGATCTCAGACTGGCCGATCGTGTCTTCACCTGCGGCTGCGGATATCGCGCCGATCGTGATCTCAACGCGGCGGTCAACCTGGCCCGCTGGGGCCACGACCTCCAAAAAGCATCACCAGATCCCCGGACCCCCAAGCACGGAGGCCGGGCCACCAACGCCCGCCGAAAGAAGCGGGAACCGACGTTCACACCGCACCAGCGGCCTGAACCAACGATCGCCCGAGAAGGGCGGCGCCGAACACTCACCAGAATTGTTCGACACGCTTTAAAGGGCCACCAGGCGATACAACCCGATCGCGCCGACCATCACGATCGCAGCGCGCAGCGCGGTCGGCGACAGCCGCCGACCGTAGTGCGCCCCGAGGAATCCCCCGATCAGCGAGCCCACCGCGATCAATCCCGCAGCCTCCCAGCTGATCCGGTCGAATGCGACGACGGTGTACGCCACCGCCGCCACGATGTTCACAAGCAGCGACAGCAGGTTCTTCGCCGCATTCATCCGCTGCATGTCCTCCGGCAGCAGTGCGCTCATCGCCGCGATCAGCATGATGCCCTGCGCCGCCGTGAAGTATCCGCCGTAAATCCCGATTGCGAACGTGCCGAACACAAGCGCCGCCATCTTGCGTCCACTGACGTGTTCCGGGGACCGGCCGGAGGCCTCGGCGCGCCGCCGCGCCCACTCCTGGATCCGTGGACCAATGACCACCAGGCTCAACGCCATGACCAGCAGAACCGGCACAACGTTTTCGAACACCTTCGCCGGCAGGTGCAGCAGCAGCCACGCCCCCAGACCTGCGCCGATCAATGACGCCGGGATCTGCCAGCGCAGTCGGTGCCATTGCCCGCGCAGTTCGCGCCGATACCCCCACGTGCCGGACACACCGCCGGCAACCAGACCGACGGCATTCGACATCGTCGCCGTCACGGGCGGATAACCCAGCGCCACCAAAGTCGGGAACGTGATCAGGGTGCCTGAGCCGACGACTGCGTTGATCGCTCCGGCCCCCACGCCCGCCAGGGCGATCAAGATCATGTGGGAAACGGGCATTTCGCCAACCCTATCGAGACTTCGCGCCCCTCTTTTCGCGCACCCGCACGTTGATCCGGATCGGGCTGCCCTCGAACCCGAACGTCTCGCGTAGCCGCCGCTCAAGGAACCGCCGATAGCCGGCCTCGAGAAAACCAGTGGTGAACAACACAAAGGTCGGCGGCCGCGCAGTCGCCTGTGTGGCGAACAAGATCCGAGGTTGCTTACCCCCGCGCACCGGCGGCGGTGTCGCCGCGACGATCTCCTTGAAGAACGTGTTCAGCCGCCCGGTCGAAATCCGGGCGTCCCATGACTCCAGTGCTGACTCCAGCGCGGGCACCAGTTTCTGCACTGCCCGGCCCGTCATCGCCGAGATGTTCACCCGCTCCGCCCACTGCAACTGCGCCAGCTCGCGCTCGATCTCGCGGTCCAGCAGATAACGGCGATCCTCATCGACCAGATCCCACTTGTTGAACGCCAACACCAGCGCCCGGCCCGCCTCGATGACCATCGACAGAATTCGCTGGTCCTGCTCTGTCAGCGGCTGCGACGCGTCGATCAACACGATCGCCACTTCGGCCGAATCGATCGCACCGTGCGTGCGCACCGACGCGTAGTACTCGTGCCCGCTGGCCTGCCCGACCTTGCGCCGCAAACCCGCCGTATCGACGAAACGCCAAGTCTTACTGCCCAATTCGATCAGCGAGTCCACCGGATCGACCGTCGTGCCCGCGACATCGTGCACCACCGACCGCTCGTCGCCGGCCAATCGATTCAACAAAGAGCTTTTGCCGACATTCGGCTTGCCCACCAACGCAACTCGACGCGGACCTCCCCCGCCTGAGGCCATCTCGGACACCGCGGGCAACGCATCGATCAACTTGTCCAGCAGATCGGCAACACCGCGGCCGTGCATCGCGCTGACCGAGAACGGCTCCCCCAGTCCCAACGACCACAGCTCCGCCGCATCGGCCTCACCACGCTCGTTGTCAACCTTGTTGGCCGCCAAGAACACTGGTTTGCCCGACCGCTGCAACAGCCGGGCCGCCGCCTCATCGGCCGTCGTCGCGCCCACCGTCACATCGACCACGAAGACGATCGCGTCCGCGGTGCGCATCGCCACCGACGCCTGTTCGGCCACCAACTGCTGCAAGCCCTTTGCGTCCGGCTCCCATCCGCCGGTGTCCTGCACCACGAACCGCCGACCTGACCAGAGCGCGTCGTAGGACACCCGGTCGCGGGTGACACCCGGTACATCCTGCACCACGGCCTCGCGACGGCCGAGGATCCGGTTCACCAACGTCGACTTGCCGACGTTCGGGCGACCCACGACGGCCACCACCGGTGGCGGCGCCGCGGCTTCCTCGATCGCCTCCGCGACCTCTTCCGCGCCGAGTTCCCAATCGCTTTCGTCGGCCCAGGTGCTGTCGCTCATCGCGACGCCCCGGCACGTTGCTTGACGAGTTCGAGCAGATGCGCGACCACGTCGGCCTCGGTCATATCGCTGCTGTCGACCACGACTGCATCGTCGGCCGCTCGCAACGGCGACACCGGCCGTGTGGAATCCAGATGATCCCGGCGCTTGACGTCGGCCAGCACCATCGCGTAGTCATCGCCCAACCCCGACGCGATGTTCTGAACGTTGCGCCGCCGAGCCCTTTCCTCGGCCGACGCGGTCAGAAAGATCTTCAGGTCGGCATTGGGCAGCACCACCGTGCCGATGTCGCGGCCCTCGACCACGACGCTGCCGGGCCCAGACGCCAGTTCGCGTTGCAGCCCGACGAGCCGGGCACGAACCGCCGGAACCGCCGACACCGCCGACACCGCCTTGGTGACCTCGTCGCCCCGGATCTCGGCCGAAACATCTTCTGCATCAAGGTAAGCCCGATCTTCGTCGGGGTCGTAACCCACCGACAGCGGCACATCTGCAGCGACCGCTTCGATGGCCGGAGTGTCGGTCACATCGATCCCGGCGCGCAACACGGCAAGTGTCACGATCCGGTACATCGCGCCGGTGTCGAGATAGCGCGCGCCCAACGTGCGAGCCAAACTCCTTGACACCGAAGACTTTCCTGTGCCTGCGGGTCCGTCGACCGCGATCACCAGAGAGGAGCTCACAGGCCCACCGCCTTGTACAACTCCCCTACCTCCTTGCGGGTCAACACCCGGATGCTGCCGGGCCGTTGGTCGCCGAGCGCCACCGAGCCGATGTCGGTGCGCACCAGCTCCTGCACCGGGAATCCCACCTCCGCCAGCAGCCGCCGCACGATCCGCTTGCGGCCCTCGTGCAGCGTCACCCGGACCAGCGTCTTGCCCGGCACCTTGTCGACCAAGGCGAAATCGTCGACATGCGCGGGTCCGTCGTCCAATTCGATCCCGTCGCGCAGCTTGCGGCCCAGCCCGCGCGGCACTGCGCCGACGACAGTCGCGATATAGGTCTTGGGCACCTCGAACGACGGATGCATCAACCGGTGTGCCAGCTCGCCGTCGTTGGTCAGCAGCATCAGCCCTTCGGTGTCCGCGTCCAGCCGTCCGACGTGAAACAGCTTCTTGTTTCCCCGCACCCGGTGCTCGACCAGGTCGCCGATGCACGGCCTGCCGCGGTCATCCGACATCGTCGAATGCATCCCCTTCGGCTTGTTTATCGCCAAATGCACAAGCGTGTCGTCGACAACGATCCGTGCGCCGTCGACACGGATCACCGACACGTCCGGGTCCACGCGCGTACCCAGCTCGGTGACGATCCGGTCGTCGACTTCAACACGGCCGTCGAGGATCATCTTCTCGGCAACGCGGCGCGATGCAATTCCGGCCTGCGACAACACTTTTTGTAAGCGCACGCCTTCCCGCACGCGAGGAGAACCAACTTCGTCGGAGTCCGCCATCTCACTCCTGATCCACGTCGAACGACATCGGCGCCTCGGCCGCGGGCGCACCGCTGAGCTTCATGAAACGTGGCTCCTCGCCAAGGGATTCGCTCAGGTCATCGATGACGTCGACGTCGGGCAGCAGCGGCGCAATGTCCGGTAGATCCGCCAGCGACGTCAAGCCCAGCCGCTCCAAGAACAGCTCGGTCGTCGCGAATGTGACCGCACCGGTGTCGGAATCGGTGCCGGCCTCGGTGATCAGCCCGCGTGCCAGCAACGTGCGCATCACCGCGTCCACGTTCACGCCGCGCACCGCGCTCACCCGCGCCCTCGTCACCGGCTGCCGGTACGCCACCACCGCAAGCGTCTCCAGCGCCGCGCGGGTCAGTTTGGACCGGGCGCCGTCGAGCAGCAGCCGCTCCACATATGGCGCGAACCGCGCCCGGGTATACATCCGCCATCCGCCGCCCGCTTCCCGCAGATCGATGCCACTCTCGCGGGCGGTCAGCTCCTCGGCCATCAACTGAAGTTTGGCCGCCACCCGGTACGCCGGCTGTTCGGTCGCCACCGCCAGCTGCTCGACCGTCACCGGGGTGTCCACCACCAGCAGCAGCGCCTCGAGCGCCGCGCCGAGTTCGGAGTCCTCCAGCTCCGGCGGGGTCGCCACGTCGATGCCCAGGTCGAGATCCGTGGGAGTATCCGTGGGAATTTCGTCAGTCATCAGCGTCTTCTACTTCCGCCGCTTTCTCGGTTGCCAGGTGATCGTTGGTTGGCCGTTCGCCGGTCCACGAAATCTGGAGCACACCAAGCGGTTCTGATTGGTCGAATGCTACCGCCCGCGCCCGATACAGCTCGAGCAGCGCCAGGAACCGGCCCACGATCTCGATCGGTGCCCCACAGTCGGCCACCAGCTCGGAAAACGACGCCCACCGCCCGATTCCTCGGCTCTCCAGCAGGTTCATCAGATTGCCGACCTGCTCCGGCACCGACACCATCACCTGATGCAGGTGCTCAGTGCCCACGGTCGGAACCGGGCGCGGCGTGAACGCCGCCGCCGCGATCTGCGCGAAGCTCTCGGCGTCGACGCCCAGCATCACCTCGGGCAGCAGATCCTCATAGCGCTGCTCCAGTGCCACCGACCGCGGATAACTGCGCAGAGCCGCCGCCTCGAGCTCGGCGAACATCACCGCTACGTGCTTGAACGCCCGGTACTGCAGCAGCCGCGCGAACAGCAGGTCCCGCACCTCGAGCAGCGCGAGGTCCTCCTCGTCGTGCACCTCACCGGCGGGCAGCAGCCGAGCAGCCTTGAGGTCCAGCAGCGTGGCCGCCACAACGAGGAACGCGGTCGTCTCGTCGAGCTCCATCTGCGGGCCGACTTCTTTGGTGTACGCGATGAAGTCGTCGGTCACCTGGTGCAGCGCCACCTCGGTGACGTCGAGGCGGTGCGCGAAGATCAGCTGCAGCAGCAGATCGAACGGCCCCTCGAAATTGCTCAGCCGGACCTGGAAGCCGTTCTGTTGGGTTTGCTCTGGCGGTGTCTCGGTATTCACGCGCCGAACCGGTCGATGACCTCGCGCGCCAACGACCGATATGCCTCGGCCCCACCGGATTTGGGCGCCCACGTGGTGATCGGCTCGCCGGCGACGCTGGTCTCCGGGAAGCGCACCGTGCGGGTGATGACTGTGTCGAACACCAGATCGCCGAAGCGCTCCAGGACTCGGGCCATCACCTCGCGGGAGTTGACCGTACGGGGGTCGTATCGGGTGATCAGGATGCCGCTGATCGACAGCTTCGGGTTCAAGCGGTCGTGTACCTTGTCGACGGTGTCGTTCAGCAGGGCCAGACCGCGCAGCGAGAAGTACTCGCACTCGGTTGGGATGATCACGCCGTCGCTGCACGCCAGCCCGTTCACGGTGAGCAGACCCAGCGACGGCTGGCAGTCGATCAGCACATAGTCGTAGCGGTCCAGCACCGGATACAGCGAGCGGGCCAGCGACTGCTCACGGCCCACCTCGTTGACCAGCTGGATCTCGGCAGCCGACAGATCGATATTGCTGGGCACCAGGTCCATGCCGGGGACCCGGGTGTGGATCAGCACCTCGTCGATCGATACCCGAGGCTCGACCAGCAGGTTGTGGATCGTGTGCTCGAGTTCATAATGAGGCACCCCAAGCCCGGCGGACAGCGCGCCTTGCGGGTCGAGGTCCACCAGCAGCACCCTGCGACCGAACTCCGCCAGGCTGGCGCCCAGGTTGATGGTCGACGTCGTCTTTCCGACGCCGCCCTTCTGGTTGCACATCGCGATGACCTTGGCCGGGCCGTGCACGTTCTTCGGCTTGGGCTCGGGAATGGTTCGCGGCGGGCGGCCCGTCAGACCGAGCTCAGCGCTGCCCCCTTCGTCGGTCATACCCGACCGTCTCTGGCCAGGCACGCAGGAGGCATTCCGAACATCCGGGCAAGTTTAACGGGGCGCGCCTGCCAGGTCTGGCAGACCCGCGGGCAACGTGGAACCCAATCGAGCGGCCAGTCCGAATAGGCTGACGACCGTGGCTCTCAAGCAGCGGGTCCCCTTCCTGCGCTGGTCGTTTTGGCGGCTGGCGATCGGGGCGCGCAACATCGCCAAGACCGGCCAGATCGGCGACGGAAGGGAGGCAGCCGCAGCCGACTATGTGGTCGCCAACGCTCGCCGAGGCGACATCGACGACGTGATCGCCAAGGTGGATCAGTTCGCGTATGAGAAGTCGTTCCTGATCAATGTCGGGGACGAGAAGGGCGAACTGCTCGACGCCGCGGTCCGCCGCGCCAACCCCGGCGTGGCGCTGGAGCTCGGCACCTACTGCGGCTACGGCTCGCTGCGGATCGCCCGCGCGGCGCCATCGGCCAAGGTGTTCTCCGTCGAGCTGTCGGCCGCCAACGCCGAAGTGGCGCAGCGTATCTGGGCGCACGCCGGCGTCGACGACCGGGTCACCTGTGTGATCGGCACAATCGGCGATGACGGCCGAACCCTCGACGCACTGGCCAACGAACACGGCTTCGCCGCCGGGAAACTTGACCTGCTGTTCATCGATCACGACAAGGGTGCCTACCTCCCCGATCTGCGGAGCATCCTCGACCGTGGATGGCTGCACCGCGGGTCGATCGTCGTCGCGGACAACATTCTGATTCCGGGCTCGCCGAAGTACCGCGAGTACATGAACCAGCAGCAGGGCAAGCTCTTCGACACCATCGAGCACAAGACCCACGGCGAGTATCAGACGCTGCTGCCCGATGTCGTGCTGGAGTCGGAGTACGTAGGCTAACCGAGCTCGCGGGCGATCCGCTTGGCCATGCGCTTGGACTGCTTGGCCATAAAACCGATGAGCGACGGCCGGACGTCGTAGCCTATGAACCGCAGCCCGTCTGCAGCAGGGCGGACGCCCCACGTGACGGGCTTGCCCGTCGGATCCAGCACGCCGAGGTGACCGACCAGCGGTTCAAGTCCACGTACGTAGCCGGTGGCCAGGACGACGGCATGCGGGTCCAGCCGCGATCCGTCGGCTAGGACGACTTTGTCGCGATCGAACGAATCGACCGTCGCGACCACCTCAATCGAGCCATCCCTAATGGCCTCGATGACATCCATGTCGACCAGCGACGGCACCTGCTCGAGTCGCTTCACCCGCGAAAACACCCCTTCGTCCGGGATCGGCAGCCCGAACTGGCTGAGGTCTCCGAGATTGGCCCGCCGCGCCCGGCGGCCGATCGCGTCGGCAACCCGGACGGGCAGGCGGTACATCGGCAGAGAGAGCAGGTCGCCCGGCAGACCGCCGGGAAGCGACCGCAACATGATGTTCGGTGGGGTGCGGACGGCTAGCCACACCTTGCCGGCACCACCGGTTGCAAGGTCGTGTGCGATCTCCATCCCCGACGAACCGGAGCCGACCACCAACACGTTCCTGCCCGCATACGGGGTCGGGTTTCGGTATGCCGACGAGTGCAGCAGTTCGGCGGTGAAGCCGTCTGAACCCGGCCACTCGGGAATGCGCGCGGTGTGCTGGTTTCCAATGGCGACGACGACCTGGCGGGCATTGATCGCGGCGGTCGGGGTTTCCAGTCGCCAACCGGTGCGCTGCCGGTCGATGCGGGTGACTTCGGTACCCAGCCGCAGCTCGATTCCGCTTTCGCGGGCGTGCCGGTCGAGATGAGCGACGACGTCGTCACGGGTGGGGAACATGGCCGTCCCCTTGGGGTACGGCCGGTTCGGTAGATGCGAGAACGGTCTGCCGGTGTTCAGCTTCAGCCGGTCATAACGGGAACGCCATGCCGATGCCACCTCGTCGGCCCGGTCGATCAACAGTGGCCGTAGCCCGCGGTCACGCAAGCTGAGCGCCACCGAAACACCTGCCGGGCCTGCTCCGATTACGGCGATGTCAGTCATAACCCGTCCCAACGATCAACGGTGCTCGACCGTTCAACTCAACGCGCGCGCGGATGCGCTCCGGCCCATACTTCGCGCAGCGCATGCACCGTGACCATGGTGTAGATCTGCGTCGTCGTCACCGACGCGTGCCCGAGCAGCTCCTGCACCACCCGCACGTCGGCGCCCCCGTCCAGCAGATGGGTGGCGAACGAGTGGCGCAAAACGTGCGGCGACACTGCAGCCGTGATGCCGGCCCGTTCAGCGGCGTCCTGCAGCACCTGCCATGCGCTTTGCCGCGACAGCCGTCCGCCGCGGGCGTTGAGGAAGATCGCGGGTGTGCCGCGGCCCCGACGGGCCAGGTCGGGACGGCCGCGCACCAGGTAGGCGTCGAGCGCGGTGACGGCGGGCCTGCCGATCGGCACCAGCCGCTGCTTCCCGCCCTTGCCGCGCAGCAGCACGGACCGGGCATGGGTGTCGATGTCGTCGACGTCGAGGCCGACCGCCTCGGAGATTCGGGCGCCCGTCGAATACAGCAGCTCCAGCAGCGCGCGGTTGCGCAGGGTAAGCGGACCGTCGGCCTCGCTGTCGCCGCCCGCGCCGTCGAGCAGGGCCAACACCTCGTCGATGGTCAGGCTCTTAGGCAGCCGCCGGCTCGGAGTGGGCGGCTTGACCGCCCGCGCGACGTCGATGTCGGTGAGTCCCTCAGAGGCTGCGAAGCGGTGCAGCCCGCGCACTGCGACCACCGCTCGGGCCGCCGACACCGCCGACAGCGGCGTGGTTTTCGTATCAGGATCGCCGCGGCGCAGTGACACCAGGAAATCGCTGACGTCGGTCTCGGTGACCTTGGCCAGGTCGTCGATGCCCCGCACCGTCAGGTGCTCGGCATAGCGGCGGAGGTCACGGCGATACGAACTCAAGGTGTTTACGGCGACGCCGCGCTCGATTGTCAGATGGTCCAGGTAGCCCTGCAATTGATCGTCCAGAGCGGAGCGGAAGGCCGATGAGCCGCTTGCGCGAAGAGCCGAAGATGTAGTCATGGGTGGCCCTTCCGGCGGGCGAACGCTGCCGGCCGGTCCGTCCACGGCGCGTCGACGGGCCTCAACGTCGCGCGGTCCGTGACGGTGTGGGCAGCCAGAATCCCGCCCACCGCAATGGAATTGACAATGTCGCCGTTGAACACCTTGCGTACGGCTTCATCGAGCGGAAGCCACCGCAGCGTCAGGTCGGCCTCCTCGTCGTGGGCCTCGGGCCGCCCGACGTCGGTCAGCCCGGTCGCGAGGTACACCCGGACGCTCTCGTCGGAGAAACCCGGCGTCGAATCGAGGTCGACGAGAGTTCTCCACTCGGTCGCGGCGAGCCCGGCCTCTTCCTTGAGTTCGCGCGCGGCGGTGATGTGCGGCGGTTCACCGCCGAGATCCAGCAGGCCTGCCGGCAGCTCCCACAGCCGCCGACCCAGCGGATGGCGGTACTGATAGACCAGCATGACGTTGTTGTCGTCGTCGAGCGCGAGGACAGCTACCGCGCCGTAGTGCTCGACCACTTCGCGGCGCGCGATGTTGCCGTGCGGCATCCTGACATCGTCGGCGCGGAGTGCGAATATCTTTCCGACATAGAGTGTTTCGCTGGAGACCGTCTCGAACTCGTGTTCAGCCACGGGCCGCGGGTTCTTGCAGCAGGTGCGAGACGTTGTCATGATGCTCGACACCGTTCGCGTGCTGCTCGGGAATGTCCATGCCGGGCAATCGTTCTTCGGCCTTGTAGTCCAGCGACGCGCCGATGAACGCGACGAACAGCGGATGTGGTCGGGTGGGCCGGCTCTTGAGTTCAGGGTGTGCCTGGGTGCCGACGATGAAGGGATGGACATCGGCGGCGTACTCGACGAATTCCACCAGATGCCCGTCCGGTGAGGTTCCGGAGAACTTCAACCCGCTCTCTGCGATTCGGTCACGGTATTGGTTGTTCACCTCGTAACGGTGACGGTGCCGCTCGGACACCTCGGTGGCCTCATATGCCTGCGCCACAATCGAACCCGCCTCCAGCACGGCCGGATAAGCGCCCAGTCGCATGGTGCCGCCCAGGTCCGCATCGCCGGCGACGGCGTCGCGCTGGTCGGCCATCGTGGAGATCACCGGATCCGGTGTCTTCGGATCGAACTCCGCCGAGTTGGCGCCGGTGAGCCCAACCGACCGGGCTGCCTCGATGACGATGCACTGCAACCCGAGACACAGCCCGAGGACCGGTAATCCCCGCTTGCGGGCGTAAGAGATCGCGCCGATCTTGCCCTCGATGCCGCGGATGCCGAACCCGCCGGGGATCAGCACCCCGTGCACGTCGGCCAGTGCGGCGGCGGCGCCGGTCTCGGTTTCGCAGTCGTCGGAGGCGAC
The DNA here is from genome assembly GCA_021154745.1 of Mycobacterium sp. Classification (GTDB taxonomy): domain Bacteria; phylum Actinomycetota; class Actinomycetes; order Mycobacteriales; family Mycobacteriaceae; genus Mycobacterium. Next base: position 10,077 of record JAJKIB010000509.1, on the reverse strand, counting down.
CCAGCGCATCTCGACCTTGGCGCGGTGCTTGAAGCCGCCGGCCCGCAGCGCCTCGGCCACCGACAGATAGGCGTCGGAGAGGTCAATGTACTTGCCCACCAAGGCGACCCGCACGGTTTCCTGCGGGTCGTGCACACGCTGGAGCAGGTCGTTCCACTGGGTCCAGTCGACATCGCGGAACGGCAGATTCAGCCGACGCACCACGTAGGCATCGAGCTCCTCACGGTGCAACACCTTGGGAATGTCGTAAATCGAGGGCGCGTCGGGAGTGGAGATGACACCGTCGATGTCGACGTCGCACATCAGCGCGATCTTGTTCTTCAGCGGTTCGGGCACGTCGCGATCGCAGCGAAGGATCAGCGCGTCCGGCGTGATACCGATGCTGCGCAGCGCCGCCACCGAGTGCTGTGTGGGCTTGGTCTTGAGTTCACCCGACGGTGCCATGTAGGGCACGAGCGAGCAGTGCAGGAAGAAGCAGTTCTCCCGGCCGACCTCGTGCCGCACTTGCCGTGCGGCTTCGAGGAACGGCAGGGACTCGATATCGCCGACGGTGCCGCCGATTTCGGTGATCACCACGTCGGGCCGGTTGCCATCGGTGTCGGGTTCGGCCATCGCCCGGATGCGGCTCTTGATCTCGTCGGTGATGTGCGGGATGACCTGGACGGTGTCACCGAGGTACTCGCCGCGACGCTCCTTGGCGATCACCGACGAATACACCTGTCCCGTCGTGACATTGGCAGAGCCGGACAGATTGCGGTCGAGGAAGCGCTCGTAGTGCCCGACGTCGAGGTCGGTCTCGGCGCCATCCTCGGTCACGAACACCTCGCCGTGCTGGAACGGGTTCATGGTGCCGGGGTCGACGTTGAGGTAGGGGTCGAGCTTCTGCATCGTCACCTGCAGGCCCCGCGCTGTCAGCAGCTGGCCGAGGCTGGACGCCGTTAGGCCCTTGCCGAGTGAGGAAACCACGCCGCCCGTTACGAAGAGGTGCTTGGTGGCGGTTTGCGGGTGCTTGCGTAACGCTGGCAAGAGCAACCTCCGTGACGACGGGCAGGGCTTACTTTTCTAGGCTGATTCCTAGCTTGGGGCCTGCCGACCCACGGAACCCCACCTTAACACCGACCCCGACAACCCGTCGCTGACACGCCACTTGGTTCTATTGCGGCAGCGTTACCGATGACGCGCCCTGGCCGACGCCGTATTGACCGGGCCGCCCGCTGTTGATCAGGTCGCTGAGCGCCAGCACCGCGGTGAGCCGGCCGGACTCGGTGTCGGCGTCGTCGACGGTGCTGACCACATTGCTCAGGCCAGCGTCGGACCTGGTCACGGCCACCGCGGCGGTGCCGGATGCGGACCCGTCGCGTCCCGCGACGACCACTCCCGAGCCGTGCGGTGCGAGGCCGGCCGCGAACCGGGCGACGGTCGCACCCTGGTTGCCCGCGCTGTCGCTCAATCCGCCGCCTGTGATGACCAGCGCGGTGTTGGCCGCCCCGATGCGCTGGGTGCCATACGTCACAAAGCCGGTGTCGCGCAGCGCCGCGAGCACGGTGTCGCGCTGGGCGTCGTCGACCGCCTGAACCTTCGGATCCCTGTTGATCAACAGCGCGATTCCCAACAGGTCGCCGGCCTGCGAGCCCTGATCCACCGACGTGGTGTTCAGCTGCGCCCCCGCGGGCACGATCGGCGAGTTCACCACCGACAGCAGCTTCTCCGAGGAGTTGGCGTCAACGAACTCCTGCGTCAAGCCCACGGTTCCGGTGACCGTTCCACCGGCCTGCCCCGCCATCCGAGTCAGGGCGTCGACGTCGTCGTCGTTGGCGTCGGGTGTGCGGAAGACCACCACCGACTTGGCCGCCAGCGCGTTGTGGAGGATTCGCGGCGACATCTGTGCATCGAATTCCCCTGCGGCGTTGAGCTTTTCGTTCAGCGCGTTCTTGTCGTCGGTAAGCGTGTTGATCTGGTTCTGCAGTTCGTGTTTGTCATCGCGCAGACCGGACAGCAACGTGTTGGACAGCAGACCCGAACCGAGCGCCACCCCGACGGCCAGCGCAAGGAACACCGCCGCAAGCGAAATCGCGTGTGTACGTAGGGAAATCACGGGGGCGCCTTAGGTGACCCAGCCCTGGACCCACAGGGAGAACCGGTTCCAGTAGTCGACGACCCAGTCAAGGACCGCCGCGTCGGCCCGCGACGCCCACAGTGCAACGATCACCGCAATCAGCATGGCGAGCACCAACAGCGCAATCGCCCCACCGGACACCCGGCTGCGGTACAGGGTGGCAACGGCTTTGGCATCGACCAGTTTCTCGCCGACCTTGAGCCGGGTCAGGAACGTCGACGGATTGCTGTGCTGTCGCGACCGGTCGAAGAACTCCTCGATGCTCGCGGTGTGGCCCGCGGTGACAATCAGCGACGCGCCATGGTGATCGCACAGCAGCAGCGCCAGGTCGGCGGCGGAGCCTGCGGCGGGGAACGTCATTGCCCCGACGCCCAGATCCTGGATGCGCTCGAGCCCCGCGGCGTGGCCGTCGGCGTCGGCCGGCAGCACCACCTGGGCGCCGCATCGCAGCGTCTCCGCGCTGATCTTGTCGGGATCGCCGATGATGAGTTGCGGCCGATACCCGGCCTTGCGGAGCACGTCGGCGCCGACGCCGACGCCGACCAGGACCGGCTGGTATTCCTTGATGAACGGCTTGAGCGCCTTGAGGTCCGTGGCGGCGCTGAGTTCCTCCGCGACGATCACGACGTGCCTGCGGCTGACGTCGACATCGATGTCAGGAATGCCGATGCCATCGATGAGCAGCGGGCTCTCACTGCGGATGAACTCGATCGTGTTGCCGGCGAACGCCTCGAGGTGAGCCACCAGGCCGCTCTTGGCTTCGTGCATCAACTCGTGGATCTCGTGGTCGGTGCGCTCGATGCCGAGGATCAGCCGACGGTCGCCGGTGTACACGCCGCCGTCGTGCAGCCGGATGCGTGCGCCGTCCTTGACCTTCTTGAAGACCTCCGGGCCGGTCTCATCGATCAGCGTGACGCCGTTGGTGACGAGCACCTCCGGCCCGAGGTTGGGGTAGCGGCCCGAGATCGACGGTGACGCGTTGATGACCGCGGCGACGTTGGCCTCGACGAGCGCGTCGGCGGTGATCCGGTCCAGGTCCAGAGCGTCGATGACGACGATGTCCCCGGGGGTGACTCGCCTCAGCAGCCGATCGATGTCGCGGTCAACCCGGGCGGTACCAGTGATGCCGGGCCGTGAGCTGGCAGTACGAGATAGCAGCGCTGACATCTTCATGGGGCCGATTCTGTCGAGGAACGGCAGCCAGACGCGGGAGGCGCGCCGTAACATCCGCCCCAGAAGTACCTTTTGTCACATCTGCAACACGCCCCCGTCAGCGCTGGTACGCCTCGAACAGTTCGACGAGGTTGCCGGAGGGATCCAGCGCGAGCGCCTGCCTGCCGCCCCTGCCAGTGATCGTGTCGCCGCGGAACTCGACGCCGGCCCGCCGTAGGCCAGCCACGGTGGCGTCGAGATCGTCGACTTGAACTAGGAATCGGTTCCAACCACCGGGTTCAGGTCGCATGCCGGCGGCGTCCTGGCCGGCGCCACCTCCGCCACCAGGCGAGTTCAGCAGCAACCGCAGATCACCTCGCCGGAGCATCGCAAATCCCGGGCCGGGTCTCATCGACACCTCGAATCGAAGGTGGCGTGTGTAGAAGTCCACTGCAGCATCGACATCACTGACGATGTAGCGAACGCTGAATTCGGTCATCGTTGCACCTCCTGAGGGTTATGATACAGAAGTGTCCTATAAGTTGCAGCGGCCGGATCCCCGCGTCGAGCAGTCTCGACGGGTGATTTGCCGGGCGGCACTGAAGGAGTTCGCCGAGGTCGGCTACAGCGGCTTCCGGATGGAGGCGGCGGCGGCCCGTGCGGGCGTCGGGCGGAGCACCGTCTACCGGCACTGGCCGAACAAGGCCGCGTTGATCGCCGACGCGCTGGAGACCCTCAACACGCAGCCGGACCCCGACCGCGAGCTCGTCGACGGCACCGCGCGCCAGCGCGTCGAGGTGATCCTGAATCACCTTGCCGAGGTGCTGGGCGACTCCCCGTTATCGGCCTGTGTGCCCGCGCTGGTCCACGCCGCCGAAACCGAGCCCGCCGTACGCGACTTCCACCACACCTACTCGGCCAGACGCCGTCAGCGGTTGACCGACATCATTGCGGCCGGCGTCGAGGCCGGCGAATTCCCCGCCCGCATCGACCCGGACGCGGCGTCCGTCGCGCTCGCCGGCGCGATGTTCTACCGCCGGTTGATGACCGCCGATGCGCCGGACGCCGACTTCATCGCGCACCTCGTCGAGACTGTGCTCGGTGCGTGACTCACTCCGCGCGGTCGCTCTGCGCCGCATCGAGCAGTTCACGGGCGTGTGCTCGGCCGCTGTCTGACTCCCCCAACCCGGCCAGCATGCGCGCCAGTTCGGCGACGCGGTCGTCATTGTCGAGGCGACGCACCCCGCTGGACTTGTTCCGGCCGCCGCTGTCGACGACGAGATGGACGTCGGCGTAGGCGGCGACCTGTGGCAGGTGCGTGACGACGATGACCTGGTGGGTTCGGGCCAGCCGGGCCAGCCGTCGCCCGATCTGCACCGCCGCGCGACCGCCCACTCCCGCGTCGACCTCGTCGAAGACCATCGTGGTGCCCTCGGCCGATGCGGCCAGCACCACCTCCAGCGCCAGCATCACCCGGGACAGCTCGCCGCCCGACGCGCTCTTGCTAAGCGGCAGCACATCGGTGCCGCGGTGCGCGGCGAAGCCGAACTCGACGGCGTCGACACCGTCATGTCCCACGTGCACCGTCGCACCCGACGGCAGGGTGAGCGGTGCGGAGTCGTCCGCACGAGCCGGGATGGTGGCCACCGAGACCGTGAACGCGGCGTCGGCCATGGCCAGCCCCCCAAGTTCGGCGGTCACCGCCTTTGCGAGGCCCTTCGCCGCCTTGGTCCGCGCCTTGCTGAGTTCGGTTGCGGCACTGACCACCTTGGCCTCGAGCTCGTCGACGCGGCGCTCTAGTTCGGCGAGCGCCTCCTCGGAGACGTCGAGCTGCGCCAGGCGTTCGCGCGACTCGTTAGCCCACTGCAGCACGCCGTTGATGTCGGCGGCGTACTTGCGGGTCAGCGTGCGCAGCTCGGCCTGCCGGGCCAGCTTGGTCTCCAAAGTGCTGGCGTCGCTAGGCAATTCGGCCAGATAGTCGCCGAGTTCGGTCGAGACGTCGGTGGCGACGGCCAGCGCACCGGCAAGCTGCTCGGCCAGCGCCCGCAACGCCGAGTCGTCGGTCGCCTCCAACACCGACTTCGCATGTCCGAGGCTGTTGGCCGCCGACGCGTCCGGCGGCGAATCGTCGTCCAGGCCGGCCAGCGCCACGCGTGCTGTTTGCGCGGCCTCGCGTAGCGCGTCGAGCTCGGACAGTCGGTGGATATCGTCGACGAGCGCGTCGTCCTCGCCGGGTTGCGGTGCGACGGTGTCGATTTCGTTGAGCCCGAACTTGAGCCGGTCGGCTTCCTGCGCCAGCTCGCGCGCCCGCTGCTTACGGTCGGCCAGATCACGGCGGGCCTCCAGCCAGTCGTCACGCACCCGTCGATAGCGCTTCAGTTGCGACTCGACATCGACGAAGCGGTCAAGGGCCGCCCGTTGCTCCTCGGGCCGCATCAGCCGTAGTTGGTCGTTCTGCCCATGCAGCGCGAGCAGCTCTGTGGTGAATGTGCTCAGCGATTTGGCGGGCACGCTGCGGCCGCCGAGGTAGGCCCGTGACGGCCCGTCGCGGCTGACGGACCGCGCGGCGATGACGCTGCCGTCGTCGTCTCGGTCGGCGCCGGAAGAGTCCAGAATCTCGTCGACGTAGTCGGCTACGCCGTCGCCGAGTTCGGTTGTGGTGAAACGCCCTTCGACCACCGCACGATCGGCACCGGAGCGCACCCTGGTGGCGTCGGCGCGGCCACCGCCGAGCAGGTGCAGGCCAGTGACCACCATGGTCTTGCCCGTGCCGGTCTCGCCAGTCAGGACGGTGAACCCGCGGTCGAACTCGGCGGTCGCGGTGCTGATGGCGCCCAGGGACTCGATACGGATTTCGGCTAACACTACTGTCCGCGCCACCCCGTGACCGGCAACCGGAACTTGCGCACGAGGCGGTCGGTGAACGGCGCGCTGTCCAGGCGCACCCACTTGAGCGGGGTGCCGCAGCGTGTCACCTCCAACCGGCCACCGGCGGGCACGATCATTTCGCGGCGACCGTCGCAGAACACAAGCGCGTCGTGGCCATCCGCCTCGATCTCGATCGCGATGTCAGCGTCCGGACTGGTCACCATCGGCCGCGCGAACAATGCGTGAGCGTTGTTGGGCACCACCAGGATTGCTTCGAGATCCGGCCACACAATCGGCCCGCCCGCAGAGAACGCCCACGCGGTGGACCCCGTCGGAGTCGCCACCAGAACTCCGTCGCAGCCGAAGGCCGACACCGGCCGTCCGTCGACCTCGAGCACTGCGCCCAGCACGCCGAGACGCGGCCCCTTTTCCAGGCTGGCCTCGTTCAGTGCCCAGCCACGGTCGGCGATATTGCCGTTGGCGCGCACCACGACGTCGAGCGTCATGCGTTCCTCGACGCTGTAGTCCCGCTTGATGACGTGCTCCAGAACCGTATCGATGTGGTCGGCCTCGGCTTCGGCAAGGAAGCCAATGCGGCCGAGATTGACGCCGAGCACCGGTATTTCGACGTTGCGAGCGAGTTCGGCGGCGCGCAGGAACGTGCCGTCACCGCCGAGGACGAGCACCAGTTCGCAGCCTTCGGCGGCGCGCTCATCAGCGTCGACCACGTCGATCTCGACCCCGATGGCGCGCATGTCGTCGGGCGCCAGGTGCACTGGCCCGCGGTCGACGGCTTCCGAGGAGAGCACGCGCAGCGCAATGCCGTTGTCGCCCAGCACTTTCTCGACCCGGCGCGCGACCTCGGTGGCTTCATCCCGGCCGGTGTGCACGACCAGCAGGACGGTGCGTTCGCAGGTCATTGCGGGCCCTCCGCGACGGCCCGGTGTACCGCCTGCTCCAGGCGTTCACCCTGCAACGGGCTTTCGGCCCTGGCGCGAAGGTGCACGAAGTACTCGACGTTGCCGGACGGGCCGGGTAACGGGCTGGCGGTGACAGCGACAGGATGCCACTGGAGTTGTGCGGCGCGGCGGGCGACGGCAAGCACCGCATCCGCGCGCAGGTCAGGGTCCGACACGACTCCTCCCGCACCGACCCGATCCTTACCGACCTCGAACTGCGGCTTCACCATAGGAACGATATCCGCGCCGCCTGACGCGCAGGCGGTCAGCGCGGGCAGCACCGTCGCCAGCGAGATGAACGACAGATCGGCTACCACGAGGTCGACAGGTCCCCCAATGGCGTCGGCGGTCAGGTCACGAACATTGGTCCGTTCGAGCACGATCACCCGCGAGTCGTTGCGCAGCGACCAGGCCAATTGGCCGTAGCCGACGTCGACGGCGACGACCTCTCGGGCGCCCCGGTCGAGCAGCACTTCGGTGAAGCCGCCGGTGGAGGCGCCCGCGTCCAGGCAGCGCCGGCCGTCGGCCGAGACACCGAACGCGTCGAGTGCGCCGATCAGCTTGTGCGCGCCGCGGGAGACCCAGTTGCGTCCGTCATCGCCCACCATCAGGGCGGCGGTGACGGCAACGGCGGTCGCGGGTTTCGCCGCGGGCATGCCGTCGATGGTGACGCGCCCCGCGCCGATCAGCTCGGCGGCCTGCTGGCGCGAGCGCGCAAGACCGCGCCGCACCAGCTCGGCGTCAACACGAGCGCGCCGCGTCACGTGCGGTTAGCCCTTCTCGACCGATTCCAGCGCGCGCACCAGCAGGTCGTGGGCCTCTTCGAGCCGCGCCGCAATGGTGTCGATGTCGGATTCGGCAAGCTCGTCGAAGTTGGAGCCCTCTTGCGCGGGGTCGGGCACATCTGCCAACAACTCCGCGATCTGGGCGCGGATCTGATCGGGGTCGGTACTCATCTCGCTGTTCACGCTAGCCGATTCGGCGGGCTGAGCATGGACCAGCGCTCCATGGCCTGTCGCGCGGTATCGTCACCCGCCATCAAGATGACGGGCCGCCCGTCGAGCTGGGCGTTCCATACCGCGCTGGCAGTCGCACGGACCACCGACAGCGGATCTCCAGGGTCTCGCCCGGTCGACTGCACGGTCACCGCCGAGGGACCGACGTCGACGTACCACGCCGGGTGTGGCCCGATGCGATGGCTGTCGGCAGGGGCGTACAGCGAGCGCAGGTCTTCGGCGATGTAGTTGGGCCGCTGTCCGATGGCGGCGCCGACGGTTTCGGCGGCGGTGCTGACGCCACACAGGACGAGCAGGCTGGGTAGGCCGGCGGCATTGGCACCCGCGATGTCGGTATCGAGACGATCACCGACGACGAGTGGCGTGCGAAACTTGCCGCGCGCCAACGCGTCCGTCAACAATGTCGGCTCGGGCTTGCCCGCCACCTGCGGTTTACTGTCCGTGGCGGCCCGCAGCGCGGCGACCATCGCCCCGTTTCCGGGCAGCAGTCCTCGTTCGGATGGGAGTGTCTTGTCGACGTTTGCAGCGACCCACAGCGCTCCGCCGCGGATGGCCAGGGCTGCTTCGGCGAGGTCCGGCCAGCCGGTCTGCGGCGAATGACCTTGCACGACGGCGACGGGGCCGTCGGACCACTGCCGGACGGGCTTGAGGCCCACTCTGCGGACTTCGGCCGCAAGCGCATCGGTGCCGACGACGAGGACGGCCGCGCCGGGTTGCAACTGGTCCTTCAGCAGGCGTGCGGCGCTTTGGGCGCTGGTGACGATGTCGTCGGGTTTGGCCGTGAAACCCATCGCACACAGGTGCTGGGCGACTTCGGCCGGTCCGCGGGAGGCGTTGTTCGTGACAAACAGGACGCGGGAGCGGACGACGGACAGGGTTTCGACGGCGCCTGGAGTTGGCTCATGGCCGCGGAACACGGTGCCGTCGAGATCGAGCAGTAGGCAATCATGGTCCTGCGCAAGGGTACTCACGTTCAGGCGAGCTCCGTGATCCGCTCTTCGGCGTCGGTGACGCCCTCGGTGTCGGCGGCCGCGGTGTTGATGAACCATTGCAGTGCGTCCTTGTTGCGGCCAAGTGCGAGCAGCGTTTCGGCGTAGGCGTAGAACAGCCGGGCGGCCGTCTGTCCGGTGCGGGCGGGGTCCAGCTGCGGGCTCGACAGTAGGGCGAGGGCCTGCTCGTGCTGCCCGAGGTCGGAGCGGGCGCCGGCCACGACGATGCGCAGTTCGTCGGCATCATCTCCGGTGAGTTGGGCGGCCTCGGGGCTGCGGGCCAACTCGATCGCGCGTTCCGGGCGGCCAACACCCCGTTCGCAGTCGGCGATCAATGGAAGTAGCGGCGACTTGGTGCCCATCCGGCGGGCCGCACGCAATTCGGCCAGCGCTTGGGCCCAATCGCCGCAGTGGTAGGCCGCGATGCCGACGGCCTCGCGAACCGCGGCGATGCGGCCGGAGCGCGCCCGAGCGGCGCGGGCGTGAGCCAACGCGGCCTCAGGGTCGGCGTCGAGGAGTTCGCCTGCGGCGACGAGGTGCCGGGCCACGACGTCGGCTGTGGAGCGATCCAAGGTCGTGAGTTCGCCGCGGATCTCGGGTGACAATTGCTTGGCTTCGATCTCGGGGGGTATCGGCGGACCCTGGGGCCGCGGCGCGTCACCGTCGGGTTTGGGTTGGGCGCGCCGAGCGCGTTCTGGCCCCGAAGTGCGCGGCGCCGAACGCCGGGGGCGGCGCCGGTCGCTGCCGCCCTGCCTGTCCTGGACCACGTATGCCTTTCTACACTTATTTGCCAATTACGACAATTCAAGAATTCGATTGCCGAATTGTGGTGAATATAGAATCACCCCCCACGCAATTGTGGGGGGTGATTCTAATTTGTGTTCGGCGGTGTCCTACTTTTCCACCCGGGTTGGGTAGTATCATCGGCGCTGGCAGGCTTAGCTTCCGGGTTCGGGATGGGTCCGGGCGTTTCCCTG
>JAJKIB010000508.1 GCA_021154745.1 Mycobacterium sp. | reverse complement strand
GACAGATCAGAGGCGCACGCCCATGCCTTCTCCGGCGGCAACGGAACATCGACGGAGACGGACAGTTTGGCCATGCGTCAGGTCTTGGGGTTGCTCTTGTCCACGGCCTTCTTGGCGGCGTCCTGCACCTTGTCGACCGTGTCGGTGTACTTGCCCTGAGTCTTTTTGTCGACGGCGTCACCGGCCTTGTCGATCGCGGTCTCCACCTTGTCGGCGTTCTTGGCCAGAAGATTCTTTACCTTGTCCAGAAATGCCATGTGCCTACCCTAACTACTCCGCCACAATCGGCGTCGCTCGCCCATCAAGGCACCTTGTACCCACCACAGCACCTCGATAACCGCCGCTCCGAGGAGGCCGATACCCAACGCCATCGACGTGATCACCATGTTCGACGAGTCGAGCATGAAGGTCTTCTGCGCCGCCGGAATGGCGAAGATCACCACGTAGGCCAGCCCAGAAACGGCGACCAACGCGACACGCCACCACTCATACGGGCGTGCCACCACGGCAAGCACCCACACCGCGGTCACAAGCAATGTGATGAGCGCCGCCGTCGACGCCTGCGTCTGCTGGACCTCCGTGGCCTCGCGACCCTGGTACGCCGCAAGGTACGAGGTGAACGTCGCGGTCCCCACCACGAGCCCCGACGGCAGGGCCGATGTCATCACCCGGCGCACGAAGCCGGTGTGTGCCCGTTCCTTGTTCGGCGCCAGCGAGAGGACGAACGCTGGGATGCCGATGGTGAACCAGGCCGCGATCGTCACGTGAATCGGCTGGAACGGGAACAGCAACGGATCAGACCCAAAGATCTTGGACGCCAGGCCCGCAAGTCCCACCAGGATTGCGAGCAGCACCGAGTACACGGTCTTGGTGAGGAACAGGTTGGAGACCCGCTCGATGTTGCCGATCACTCGGCGGCCCTCGCCGACAACGTAGGGCAGCGTCGCAAACTTGTTGTCCAGCAACACGATCTGGGCGACGGCTCGCGACGCGGAACTGCCCGAGCCCATCGCAACCCCGATGTCGGCGTCCTTGAGTGCCAGCACATCGTTGACGCCGTCACCGGTCATCGCGACCGTGTGCCCGCGTGATTGCAGCGCGTGCACCATGGCGCGCTTCTGGTCCGGGCGCACCCGGCCGAACGTCGTGTACTCCTCGAGAGTGTCCGCCAGCCTGTCGGTCTGCTGGGGCAGCTGGCGGGCATCCATCGCCTCGCCCTCCAGGCCAAGCGAGCCTGCGACGGCGCCCACCGACACCGCATTGTCGCCGGAGATCACCTTGATCGAGACCTTTTGGGAGGCAAAGTAATCCAGAGTGTCGCGGGCGTCGGGGCGGACGCGCTGCTCGAGCACCACCAGCGCCACCGGCATGACAGTGCCCGGTGCAGCGGGGTGGTCGACGGGCAGATCACTCGAGCCGAGCAGCAGCACCCGAAGGCCCAGTGATCCGATCTGTTCGGCCTGTTCGGCAGCCGCCGAGCTTGAGTCGAGCAGCACGTCCGGCGCCCCGATCACCCAGTTGCCGTGCGGGCCGTACGAGCAGCCGCTCCATTTGGTGGCCGACTTGAACGGCGCGGTCGCGGTGGCGGTCCACCCGGGGGGCATCTTGTAGGCCTCACTGATGGCCTGCATGCTGGCATTCGGCCGGTCGTCGTCGGAGGCGAGCTGGGCCAGGACATCGCCGACGGCCGCCTCGGAGAGCCGCTTGAGATCCGATACCCGCATACCGTTTTCGGTCAGCGTGCCGGTCTTGTCGGCGCACACCACGTCGACGCGGGCGAGTCCTTCGATGGCGGGCAGCTCGTTGACGAGGCACTGTCTGCGTCCGAGCCGCACCACCCCGACGGCGAACGCGATCGAGGTCATCAGCACCAGGCCCTCGGGCACCATCGGGACCAATGCCCCAACCATGGCGAGCACGGACCTGCGCCAGCCGGCGTCGGTGGTGAACAGCTGGGTGTAGATGGTCAGCAGCCCGGCCGGGATCAGCAGATAGGTGATGAACTGCAGGATCTTGTTGATGCCAGTGCGCAGCTCGGAATTGACCAGCGTGTACTTGCTGGCCTCGTCGGCCAGCTTGGCGGCATACGCCTCGCGGCCGACCTTGGTGGCCCGATAGGCCCCGCTGCCGGCCACGACGAAGCTGCCCGACATCACGTTGCCGCCAGCGTCTTTGTCGATCGGATCGGCCTCACCGGTGAGTAGTGATTCGTCGACCTCGAGGTTGTTTTCCTCGAGGACTTCGCCGTCGACAACGATCTGATCGCCTGGACCGATCTCGATGACATCGTCGAGTACGACTTCACTGGGCAGCAGCGGTGTGGTGCCGGATTGCCTGCGCACCAACGGTTTCGCCTGACCGACAATGGCGAGCTTGTCCAGTGTCTGCTTGGCGCGGAGTTCCTGGATGATGCCGATGGCGCTGTTGGCGATGATCAGCAGGCCGAACGCGCCGTTGATCACCGAACCGGTGGACAGCACGATGACCAGCAGCACACCCAAAATGGCGTTGATGCGCGTGAAGACGTTGGCCCGCACGATGTCGGAAACGCTGCGGGCCGCGCGGGTCGGGACGTCATTGGTCTTGCCCTCGGCTACCCGCTGGGCCACCTCCGCATCGGTCAGACCCGTCGCGACGAGCGTGGTCACCGTGTGAACGTCCCCATCTTGTCTTCGTCGTAATACTCGAGCGTCATCTTGCCGCCGTCGAACGTGGCCTTGGAGATCGTGCCCGGCGGCGAATTCTCGGAGACCCACGAGTAGGTGAATACGTTTCCGTCCCAATGGTTCAGCGGCACGTTCAGCTTGGAGCCCAGCGCCAGCATCAGCTTGCCGTCCTGCTCGGTGACACGCGCCGGACCCCAATGGTCGTTGTTATACGTGCCGACGTACGAGGACAGCGGTGCGGCGGGAGCGGGATTCGCTGGCGGCTTCTGCCCGACAAGCGAGCCCACCGGCTTCTCCATCGGCTTGATCAAGCCCTGGTAGAGCTTGTACCAGTCCTCGCGAACCGTGCCGAACTGAACCAGGTCGGCGAATTCGGCGGTCAGCGCTTCGGGCACGCCGGCCGGAGTGGCGTTGGTCAGTGCGACGATCGCCACATCGGCGGACGGGATGATGACGAAATTCGTCCCGGCGCCCAGCTCGAACGCACCGGAGTGGCTGAACTCCATCCGGGCCGCCGATGTCGAACCCACGTTGAACCCGTAGCCGTAAAAGCCTGAGCGCATGGCGGGTTCGCTCGCCCGGCTCGACACGATCTGTGGGGTGAGGGCAGGCAGCAACGCCTCAGGGTCGGCAATTTTCGTTCCGTTGTAGCTGCCGTTGGCCAAAATCGTTGCCAGCCAGTGGGTGATGTCGTTGACCGAGGAGCTGACGCCGCCGGCGGGGGCCTCCGGCTGTGGGTCGCGGATGTAGAGGGGTTCGAATTTCCCGTTGATGTGGATGTGCCCAACGGCGCGATTCGGCCGGGCCTCGTACTCGTCGAACCGTGAGCTGGTAGATCTCATGCCCAGCGGCTGGTACAGCACCTGTTGGCTGAGGTCTTCCCACGACTTGCCGGCGCTGACGGCGACCGCTTCGGCCGCGGCGGTCAGCCCGAAGTTGGTGTAGTTGTACGTGATCCGGAACGGGTCAAGCGGCAGCTGCCGCAGCCGTTCGAGCACGTAGCGCCGGTCGTAACCCAGGTCCTCGAGCATGTCGCCGGCGTGGTCGGGCAGACCGGAGCGGTGCGAGTACATGTCGCCGATGGTGACCATCTGGGTGACGACCGGATCGGACAGTGCGAACCACGGCAGCTTGGACACGATCGGGGTGTCCCAGTCGATGGCCTTTTCGCCGACTTGATGGGCCACGACCGTGGCGCCCAGCGGCTTCGACATCGACGCCAGCTGGAACACGGTGTCAGCGTCGACCTTGTCACCGGTTCGCACATCCTTGACCCCGAAACCCTTGGCGTACAGGGTCTTTCCGCCGTGTACGACGGCCACCGCCATGCCCGGAATGCCGGACTCCTTCATCAGACCCTCGGCGATGCCGTCAAGCTTGGCGACGGCATTCTCTACGGCGTTCTCGGGCAGATCCATCGCCGGTACCAGTGGCGGTGGAACCTCGGACAATGTTTTCGGCGTCGACGGCGCTGTCTTCTCGGCGGCTTCGGAGCCGCAGCCCGCGACCACGGCAAGCAGCAACACAACGACGGCCGCCCTGGCCAGTGGCTTCATGCCTTGAACCGTAACGCGTCGAAACTGCGGTTGTTGTCCGCAAAACGCGACTACGCCCGCAAACAACCGCGCTGTGGGCGCACGATCAATGGTGCCACCACGGCTCGAACGTCGAGGGCACGTCCCGGTCGACGCACTGCCCCGGCTTGGGCACCACCACCTGCACCCCGGCGGGATCGGCCGCGGCGAGCAGCCGCTCGACGGGCTCGGCCCACGGATGTGGCGCCAGCCGGAACGTCGCCCAGTGAATCGGTACCAGCAGCCCGGACTCGGCCTCGGCGACGTCGAGGTGGGCCCGCACCGCCTCTTCGGGATTCATGTGAATGTCCGGCCACGCGGGATGGTAGGCGCCGATCGGCAGCAGGGTCAGGTCGAAAGGCCCATGCTCCGCGCCGATTTCGGCGAAGCTCTTGGTGTAGCCGGTGTCGCCGCCGAAGAAGGCGCGATGCCGCGGCCCCGCGATCACCCATGACGCCCACAGCGTCGTGTTGCGGCTGAACAACCGACCGGAGAAGTGCCGGGCCGGGGTGCACATCAGCGTCAGCTCGCCGACCTGATGGCTCTCGTTCCAGTCGAGCTCGACGATGCGGCTGTCCGGTATTCCCCACTTGCAAAGATGGGCGCCGACGCCGAGCGGGACGACGAACGGCGCGCGCTGGGTGCGGGCCAGGCCGATGACCGTGTCGATGTCGAGGTGGTCGTAGTGGTCATGGCTGATCACCACGGCGTCCACCGCGGGCAGCGCCTCCAGCGGTGCCGGCACCTCGTGCATCCGCTGCGGGCCCACCCTTCGTGAGGGCGAACAGCGCCGGCTCCACACCGGGTCGGCAAGCACGCGATAGCCGTCGACCTCTACCAGGGCGGTGGAGTGGCCGTACCAGCACACCGACAGCCGCGCCGGCGCGGCGTCGGCCGGTGCGGGTGCCTCCAGAGGGATCGCTGCACCCGGCCTGCCGGTGTCGCGTCCGCTCACGAGTTCGCGGATCAGCAGCCACTGCTGCTCGCGGTCGAGGCTGACGTTCGACGCTGGGTCGATGTTGTTGAACACGCCGTCGTGGTAGTTCGGGGATCGCTGCGCGACGGCCTGGATCTCGGCGGGTCCCGCCCCTACCGCCGCAGGTGAGCCGTGCAGCGCTCGCAACATCCAACCACTGGCCGCGACGGTCGCTGATCCCGCAGCGACTCGCAGTGCTCCGCGCAGCACGTCAGGCCCCCTGGAACTTCGGCGGTCGTTTCTCGACGCGGGCCACCTGTGCCTCGATGACGTCTTGGCTGGCCCACGCCTTGTCAAACAATTCTTTGTGTGTCGGCTCCTGCTCCTCGTAGGCGCCGTCGTCGTTGAGTACCCGTTTGGCGTGCCGCAGCGCCAGCGGAGCCAGTCCGGCGATCTCGGCCGCCCAGGCCTGCGCATCCGCCAGGGTGCCGATGCGGTTGGCCATGCCGGTCTGCAGGGCCACGTCGGCAGTCAGCCTTTCCGCGCCGAGCAGCATCGCCCTGGCCCGGCCGTGACCGACCAGCGACGAGAGCCGACGGATACTCCAGTTATCAAGGGCCAGACCGTATTTCGCGACGGGAAACTGAAAGAACGCGTCCGGTGCGGCCACCCGCAGGTCGCAGATCATGGCCAGCTGCAGGCCAGCCCCGATCGCTGGGCCGTTGATGGCTCCGACGACCGGCATCGGCGCCTGGTCGATGGATTTGTGCAACGCGATGAGCCGGTCCGGATAGTCGGCGGCGAACGCGTCGCCCGACAGGTCGGCGCCTGCGCAGAAGACGGAGCCCTGGCCGGTCAGCACAATCGCCCGAACGTCTTCGGCGGCCGCTTTCTCGACGGCCTCGCGCAGACCCTCGACAAGCTCGGTGTTGAGCGCGTTGCGGCGCTCGGGGCGCTGCAGCTCCAGCGTGGTCACGTGGCCGTCGCGGGTCACTCCGATCATGGGGCCAGCCTATTAGCCTCGTCCTGTGAGCCGGATCGGCGCCCTGCAGCTGCGCGATGCTGTGCTGGACGACGGGTCGTACCGCAGCTGGGACACTCCGCCGCTGGAGGTCGACGCCAGCGATGTGTACCGACGGGAGCTGGCCGCCGCCTCCGCCGCCACCGGCCTCGACGAATCGGTGGTGACCGGCGAGGGCACGGTGTTCGGCCGTCGCGTCGCGCTGGTGGCCTGCGAGTTCGATTTCCTGGCCGGCTCCATCGGGGTGGCCGCCGCCGAGCGCATCACCGCCGCCGTGGCATGGGCGACGGCCGAGGGTCTGCCGCTGCTGGCGTCGCCGAGCTCGGGCGGCACCCGCATGCAGGAGGGCACTGTCGCGTTCCTGCAGATGGTAAAGATCGCGGCGGCCGTCGAGCTGCACAAGCGGGCACACCTGCCCTATCTCGTCTACCTGCGCCACCCGACCACCGGCGGGGTGTTCGCATCCTGGGGCTCGCTCGGGCACGTCACTGCTGCCGAGCCCGGCGCGCTCGTCGGATTCCTCGGCCCGCGGGTTTACGAGCATCTCTACGGCGAGCCGTTCCCGGCCGGCATCCAGACCGCGGAGAACCTGCACCGGCACGGCGTGATCGACGGCGTGGTCCCGCTCGACGCCGTGCGCTCGACGCTGGACCGCGCGCTCAAGGTGGTCGCCGACCCGCCGGCGTCGCCGCCACCCCTGCCGACCGCCGGGCCACTGCCCGACGTGCCGGCGTGGGAGTCGGTCGAGGCCTCGCGGCGCCCAGATCGCCCCGGCGTCGGCTATCTGCTGCGGCATGGCACTACGGAGCGCGTGCTGCTGTCGGGCACCGAGCGCGGCGAGGCGGCCACGATGATGCTGGCGCTGGCCCGCTTCGGCGGCCAGCCCGCCGTCGTCCTCGGCCAGCAGCGCGTCGTCGGAGGATTGGTGGGTCCGGCGGCGCTGCGGGAGGCCCGGCGCGGCATGGCGTTGGCGGCGGGTTTGCAGCTGCCGCTGGTGCTCGTGATCGACACCGCCGGGCCTGCGTTGTCGGCCGAGGCCGAGCAGGGCGGGTTGGCCGGTGAGATCGCCCGCTGCCTCGCCGAACTCGTCACTCTGGACACGCCGACCGTGTCGGTGCTGCTCGGGCAGGGCAGCGGCGGGCCCGCGCTGGCGATGGCGCCCGCCGATCGGGTGCTCGCCGCGCTGCATGGGTGGCTGGCGCCCCTGCCGCCGGAGGGCGCCAGCGCCATCGTGTTCCGCGATGTCGACCACGCGCCGGAACTAGCTGCGGCGCAAGGTATTCGGTCGGCAGACCTGTTACGCCACGGCATCGTCGACGCAATAGTGCCCGAACGCCCGGATGCCGCCGACGAGCCTCTGGAGTTCACGCACCGGTTGTCTGCGACGATCGCCAACGAGCTGCACCACTTGCGTGCGCTGCCCGACGATGAGCGCCTGGGCGCCCGGCTCGCCCGCTACCGCCGGATCGGATTATGACTGCCACGCTGCTGTTCGTGCACAGCCCTGTGTTAGGTCCGTCGACCTGGAGAGCGACGGCGAATGTCCTGCAGCGCAAGGGTTTCCGCTGTGAAGTGCCTGACCTCACCGGAGTGACGGCGGTCGATCCGCCGTTCTACCCAAAATTCGCCGACGTCGCCGCCGAGGCATTGCACGACAGCGGCGTGGATCCGGTGGTTCTGATCGGGCACAGCGCTGCCGGCTCCTTGCTTCCGGCGATTGGCGACGTGCTCAGCGGCCGCGTCGCCGGCGCTGTGTTCGTCGATGCGACGCTCCCCCATCCCGGGCGCAGCTGGTTCGACAAGGCGCCGCCGTCGCTCCGTGCTCAATTGCTCGGCATCGCCGTCGACGGCCTGTTACCGCCCTGGCACGAATGGTCTCCACCCGGCGTGATCGAGGAGTTGGTCCCAGACCCGAGGTTGCGACAAGCGTTCTTCGCCGAGATCCCGCGGCTGCCCGTGGCCTACTTCGACGAGCCGGCACCGATGACGCGCGATCTCGAGGCATGTGCAGTCTTGCGGTTCAGCGCCCCCTACGATGACGCGGCCGACGAGGCCGAGCGCCGCGGCTGCTGGGTCGCCCGTCGCGACTGGGACCACCTGCGGATGCTCACCGACCCCGAGCCGGTTGCCGATCTGATCGCTCAGGCGATTTCCGCGACCTATCCCGAGTGATGGCATGCTGGCGTTGTGGCGCCTCTCTTTGAGTTCGCGGGCCACTTCTGGTGGCTGATCTTCCCGTTCATGGGTGCGATCGGCGGTGCCGTCCGAGCGGTCGCCGTGGCCAATGAGCGACGGGCCCAGCGTCGGCTCGAGCGGTATCGCATCAAGCAGCAGACCAAGGTCGCGCTGGCCGAGGCGTCGGGTCGCGCGCACACCAACCAGGCCGGCTACAAGCGCGAGATGACCAAGGTGCTCGAGCGTCACGACCGCACCGACGCGCGCTGGCTGGACTACGAGATCGACATCGCCAAGCTGCTGGACTTCCCGCTGATGACCGACATGCGGGATCCGCTGACCATCGCCTTCCACAAGGCCAGGAGCCATGCGGACTGGCTACGGCCCGATGCCGTCGACGACATCCTCGGTGACCGCAATGCCCAACTCGAGTATCGCGACGCCGTGGGCGAGTACGTTGCCGCTTTCGACATCGCCGAATCGGAGGCGATCCGTCGGCGCCGCAGCGACTTCTCCGCCGAAGCTCAGGAGCGGCTGGCGCGGGCCCAGAATCTGCTGCGACTGGCGTCGGACGGCGGGGCCACGCCGCAGGAGCGCCAGAGCGCCTACGCGCGGGCGCAGAAGGAACTCGATGGGCTCATCGTGCTGCCGGCGACCACGCGGGCCAGCATCGAGCGCAAGATCGCCGGTGAGATCGAGGCTTAGCCCCCGCCAGGTGTCGATTCGTCGGCCGCCCAGTCGTCATAGGCATATGAGAACTCCCAGGGTCTTGCTTGACGGACTTGCGTACGTGGAATCGCCGCGATGGCACGAAGGTCGGCTGTGGTTCGCCCACTGGGGAACCGGCGAGGTCGTCGCGGTCGACCTGGAAGGGCGCAGCGAAGTAGTGGCGGAGGGCCCGTCCGGGTTGGGGTGGTCGATTGACTGGCTGCCGGACGGTCGGCTTCTGGTCACCGGTCCCGAGCTGATGCGGCAGGAACCGGACGGCTCGATGGTGACGCATGCCGATCTCAGCGCCGTGGCCGACTATCGCTGGAACGAGATTGTGGTCGACGGCCGCGGCAACATCTACGTCAACGGCTTCGGCTTCGACTTCCTCGGCGGTGCGCCGCCCGAACCCGGGATCATCGCGCTGGTCGCTCCCGACGGGACAGCACGCTGCGTTGCCACCGACATCGACTTTCCAAACGGGATGGTGATCACCCCCGACAACTCCACGCTCATCATTTCCGAATCCTTCGCCGGATGGCTGACCGCATTCGACATCGGCGCCGACGGCAGCCTGTCGAATCGCCGGACATGGGCCGACAATGTGGGACCCGACGGCATCTGCCTCGACGCCGACGGGGCGGTCTGGGCTCAAGCAGCGGACACCCGCACGCATACTGGCCGCCCCGATTCAGCGGAAGGTGCCTGCGTGCGAGTCCAAGAAGGCGGCACGGTGCTGCAACGGATCGAACATGACCGTGCCATCTTTGCCGCGATGCTGGGCGGTCCCGATCGTCGATCGCTTTTCATGCTGGCCGCCGAGTGGCGGGGTACCGACGGCGTGGACAGCGCACTCGCGGCACGAACCGGACAGGTGCTCGTCGTCGACGCACCGGCGCCCGGTGTGGGCTGGCCGTAAGCGGCGCGCTAACCGCCCAATTCGTTGACCGCGATATCAAGCAGAGCCGCCTGCTCTGCCAGTTCGTGGTCCGACGGGGTATCCCCGACACGCTTCACCAGGTCGTCGCGCGAGATCACCTCGAGCGCGCCGCGGTACTCCTCGGACGCGAGCCGACTCGCGGCAATCACGTCCGTTCGCCCTTCCACCAACACCAGCACGGAGTCGGCCTCGTCGGACCGGAACAGTCTGCGCACGTCGTCGGTCGAGATCGTCATGGCTCAGTGATACCCCGCCAGGGCCGTGAGCATCGCGGCACACGTGATCAGGTCGAGCGGTAGCCGCAACAAGCTGCGGCGCGTCCATCGGACTGCGGCCGCCTCATCGACGGTGGCGGGGTCGGCCTTCTCGAACGCCACCGCCTTGGGAACGAAGTCGACCAGCGACCACACGCGCATCAAGCCATGACTGACCAACGCCACCAGCAACGCGACCCGCACGTCGGCGTCACCCCAAGCCACCACCAGCGTGGCGATCAGCAGCACCTCGAAGGCGACGTGTGCGGGGATCCAGAACCTAGCGCGGGAGACGCCGCCGTTGCGGGGCTGGATGATGCCGGGCCGCTTGGGCCATGCCGGGTCGACGACGAGGAATTCGTAGAGCCCTCCCCCGAGCGATGCGCAGGCCGCGAGTGTCGTGATGGCGATCAGGGCAAGCGGGACAGTCGAACTGACGTCACTAGTTGGCAGCGACACGACAGCCAGGAAACCACAGCCTATGGAGGCGGTATTCGGTGCTGCCCTGTATCCGGACCAGAAGGGAACGCCCCATTGTTTGCTGTCATCCGATGTAATCCCTGACAGGCGTCGGGGGGTCACCGATAATGGCCAACCGCAAAGCAACCACCGAAGGAGAGTCAGTGACGACACCGCCACCGCCACAGCCTGGGCCGGGCTGGTATCCAGACCCCAGCGCCGCTAACACCCAACGATATTTCGACGGGACGAGGTGGACCGATCAGCTGGCCCCGCTTAACGCGCCGGTGGTCCAAGGTCCAATGCCACCATCGAAGTCGGCCGTGGCCGCCGGACTACTGCAGTTGTTCCTCGGCACGTTTGGACTTGGCCGCTTCTACATTGGGTCGAACGGCGCGGCCGCCGCTCAACTGGTCATCGGCCTCACCGGCCTGTTCTTCACACTGTTCTGCTTCATCGGTCTGCTGATTCTCGTACCGCTATGGATCTGGAATTTCGTTGACGCAATCATGATGTTTACGGGTGGAATCACGGACTCGTATGGACGCAAGCTTCAGTAGGCCCTGCCGCTATCGCGTGCCATCGAGATAACGCTGAACCGTCGGCCCCAGCGCCGCCACCACCTCGTCGCTTGACATCGCCACCACCGGTGGTAGCCGCAGCACGTAGCGGCACAGCGCCAGCCCCAGAACCTGCGTGGCGATCAACCCGGCCCGACGGGGAGCATCGGTGGGGTTCACCCTGGCGATCACCGGCCGCAGCTGAGAACTGAAGATCTTCCGCATCCGTTGCGCTGCTTCGTCATTCGTTGTGCTGGACCGCAACAACACGATCAGTGCCTCGTCGCGCTCCCATCGATCGAGGAAGTGCGCCACCAAGCGGGCACCGAGTTGTTTGCGATTGACGTCGGACAGATCGGGGATCTGCAGGTCGAAGTCGGCGGCCGCCGCGAACAACTGGTCCTTGTTGCCGAAGTAGCGCATCACCATCGACGGGTCGATGTTTGCATCGGCCGCGATGGCCCGGATGGTGGCGCGTTCGAACCCCGACTCGGCGAACCGCTGCCTGGCCGCGGCGAGGATCACCGCCTTCGTTTCAACAGACGATCTCCGCATGCCAACAACTGTAGGCCAACAACTGTTGACATAGCGCGCCGACGCGCGCATAGTTATGCCAACAAGCGTTGGCATAGAGCCGGAGGAGACGAAATGTATGACACCGATGTCCTCGTCGTCGGAGCGGGACCGAGTGGACTCACTCTGGCCGCGTCGCTGGTCAAGAAGGGCGTTGCGACGACCGTGGTGGACCGGCAGGCCGCCGGTGCCAACACGTCGCGCGCGGCCGTGGTCAATGCCCGCACTCTCGAGGTTCTCGACGACCTCGACGTGTCCCGCCGGCTCGTCAAGGAGGGCGTGCAGGCGCCGAGGTTCACCATCCGCGACGGGCGGCGCTCCCTGATCCCCATCGACTTCTCGCTGCTGCCGACCGATTACCCGTACTCGTTGATGGTCCCCCAGGCGACCACGGAGCGGCTGCTGCTCGAGCGGCTGACGGAGCTCGGCGGCATGGTCGTCCGGCCGAAGACGCTAGTGTCGGTGACACAGGACGCCGACGGCGTGACCGCCATTTTCGAGGACGGTGACGTGATCCGGGCGCGCTACATCGTCGGCGCCGACGGCATCCACAGCACCGTGCGCGAGCAAGCGGACATCGGCTTCGAAGGCGGCGTGTATGAGGAGTCGTTCACCCTGGCCGACGTCCGGTTGCGCGGCGAGATACCGGTCGACGAGGTCATCTTGTTCTGGGCGAAGGCCGGCCTGACGGTCGTGGCGCCGCTTCCTGGTGACATTTTCCGCATCGTCGCGCCGGTCACCGATGCACCCGAAAATCCGTCGGCGCCGTTCATCCAGCAGCTTCTCGACGACCGCGGGCTCGGCGCCGGGCGGATGGTCGTCACCGACGTCATCTGGGGCTCACGCTTCCGCATCCATCACCGCGTCGCCGACACCTACCGCGCGGGGCGTTTGCTGCTGGCCGGCGACGCCGCTCACGTGCACAGCCCAGCCGGAGGTCAGGGCATGAACCTGGGCATCCAGGACGCGGTCGCGTTGGCCGACGCCCTGGCCGCCGTGCTCGGCGGCGCCCCCGACAGTGTGCTCGACGACTACAGCACCGCACGGCGCCCGATCGCACAGCAGGTCGTCGAAATGACCGATCGGCTAACGCGATTGGCGACGTTGCCGCGGGCCGCGCGCCCGATCCGCAATGCCGGGATCGGCCTGGCGGGGCGAGTTCCGTTGGTTCAGCGCGCGCTCGCGATGCGGCTCAGCGGGCTGGTGTACCGATGACCAGCTGGGCGTGCCGGCGGGTGCGGTAGTACAGCACCGCCATCGCGACGGCGGCCTCGACCGCTGCAATCGTGGTCGCCAGAGCCATCAGCGTCGACTGCTGGCCCGCTGTCGCCGAGTGCATTCCGTGGTGATGGGCCGGTGCGGGCAGGTGCGCCGCGATCATGGCGATGTTCATCAGCCCGACGAGGCACCATGCCCGCAGCGTCCCGCGCAGCCAGAGGTCGCGGGCGCAGTACACACACGCGACGATCATCGCGGCAAGCAGGCCCCCTGCTACGGCGTTCGACGCATGACCCAGCATCGCGGCATGTAGACCCGCCGAGGTCAACGCGAGCGCCGCACAGGCCCGTCGCCCGTAGACGGCGGACGTGGCGGACATATCACTCCTCATGCAGGTACAGATTCGTCGAACGGGCGATTCTCATCGGTGCCGGCCGAGATTTTTCAATCCTGACAGTAAGGAGAACGCGCCGCGCGTCGACAACTCATCCAGGGTCGTCGGTTTGCGATCGGCCTGAGCAGCCAAGCGCGTCGGCCAACTTGTCCAGCGAGCTCCGCAGCTGCGTCTCATCAACGACAGGGAGGTAATCCAGCATGTCGAGGTGGGTGAACGCCGACCAGTCGTAGGTCTGGCTGACGCGGGTGCGCTGATCCCCGTCTGCGGCGAGCTCCCACACGAACGTGTGCCCCGCCGGCGGTTGACCCGGTTCGGCGGGCGCCCAGCCAATGGCATGCTCACGTTCGTAAACGACGACGTGGTTTTCGACTTGGTGCTCACCCATGATCTCGTTGTGCATGTTCATCAGGAACACGTCACCCATCGCCCTGATCGGGGAAGCGTCGGCTGCGGATCGGATCATGCCACTGGTATCGAGACGCACATGGTTGGCCGGGCACGCCAGAAATGCGAAGACTCGCGCCATAGGCGCATCGATTGTGCGGCTGACGCGAATCCAGCGCTTTCCGTCGTCCGAACTCATTACAGACCGAGAATCTTCACCGTCTCCTCGCGCATATCGACCTTGCGGACCTTGCCCGTGACGGTCATCGGGAACTCCTCGACGATGTGGACGTAGCGCGGGATCTTGTAGTGCGCCAACTTACCGCTCGCGAACTCGCGGACGGCCTGCGCGTCCAGCGCCTCCCGACCCGGCTTCATCTGGATCCACGCGCAGATCTCCTCGCCGTACTTCTCGTCGGGGACGCCGATCACCTGAGCATCCTCGATGTCTGGGTGGGTGTAGAGGAATTCCTCTACCTCACGGGGATAGACGTTTTCGCCGCCGCGGATCACTAGGTCCTTGATGCGACCGACGATGTTGCAGTAGCCGTCCTCCCGCATGACGGCGAGATCGCCGGTGTGCATCCAGCCG
The DNA here is from genome assembly GCA_021154745.1 of Mycobacterium sp. Taxonomy (GTDB): domain Bacteria; phylum Actinomycetota; class Actinomycetes; order Mycobacteriales; family Mycobacteriaceae; genus Mycobacterium. The sequence continues at coordinate 9,038 of JAJKIB010000508.1, read as the reverse complement.
TCGGCGTCTATCGCTTCGCGCGTTTTCTCGTTGTCGTTCCAGTATCCCAACATCAACGAGTAACCACGGGTGCAGAACTCGCCCGGCTGCCCACGCTCGGCGATGTCGCCGGTTTCTGGGTCGACGATCTTGATCTCCACATGGGGGTGCGCACGACCGACGGTTGCGGTGCGCCGGTCCAGGTCGTCGTCGATGAGCGTCTGGCACGACACCGGTGACGTCTCCGTCATGCCGTATGCGATGGCCACCTCGGTCATGTTCATCTCGTTCAAGCAGCGTTTCATGACCTCGACAGGGCACGTCGAGCCCGCCATGATGCCGGTGCGCAGTGACGACAGGTCGCGGCTGGCGAAGTCGGGATGGCCGAGCATCGCGATGAACATCGTCGGCACTCCGTAAACGCCTGTGCAGCGCTCCTTTTCGATCGTCGCCAGCGTCTGTCCGGGATCGAAACCCGGCGCCGGAATGACCATCGTCGCCCCGTGGGTGGTGCAGCCCAGGTTGCCCATCACCATGCCGAAGCAGTGGTAGAACGGCACCGGGATGCAGAGCCGGTCATCCGGACCCAGGTTGATCAGCTCGGTGACGAAGAACCCGTTGTTGAGGATGTTCCGGTGTGACAGCGTGGCGCCCTTCGGGAAACCCGTGGTGCCCGAGGTGTACTGGATGTTGATGGGCTCGTTGTTGTCCAGTGACGACATGCGGGTCCGCAGCTCGGTCGCGGTCACGCCGTCGGCGATGCTTCGCAAGTTCTCCCAGTCATCAGTACCCAGGAAGACCACGTCCCTCAGGACGTGGCACCCGGTGCGCACCTCCTCGACCATGCCCACGTAGTTAGACGTCTTGAACGCCGTCGCCGAGATCAGCGTGCGAACAGCCGACTGGTTCAGTACGTAGGCCAGTTCGTGGGTGCGGTAGGCGGGGTTGACGTTGACCAGAATCGCGCCGATCTTCGCGGTCGCGTACTGAACGATCGTCCATTCGGCACAGTTGGGTGCCCAGATACCAACGCGTTCACCGGGTTCGATGCCGAGCGCCATCAAGCCCCGGGCGATCAGGTCGACGTCGGCATTCAGCTCGCCGTACGTCCACCGACGGTCCGACGCGACGTCGACGAGCGCCTCCGCGGCCGGGTTGCCGCGAACCGTTTGCTCGAAGTTCTCCCCAATCGTCTGCTCGAGGATCGGGGTGTCTGTCGGGCCGGCGTCATAGGACTTCACCGGTCCACCAGATCCTCGTAGCGGTGCTCGGTCGTGATCGGCGTGCCATCGGCATGCGCGGTCTGCTCGCGGCGACGAAGCTCGACCCGACGAATCTTGCCGGAGATGGTCTTGGGCAATTCGTAGAACTCGACGCGGCGCACCTTCAGATACGGCGCCAGGTGATCGCGGGCGTATTCCATGATCTGCCTTGCGGTTTCGGCGCTCGGCTGCCAGCCGTCGGCCAGCGAGACGTAGGCCTTCGGCACGCAGAGCCGGGTCTCGTCGGGCTGCGGCACGACGGCCGCTTCCACCACGGCGGGATGCTCGATCAACACGCTCTCCAGTTCAAACGGCGACACCTTGTAGTCCGACGATTTGAAGACGTCGTCGGTTCGACCGATGTAGGTGATGTAGCCCTGCGAGTCGCGCTGCGCGACGTCACCGGTGTGGTAATAGCCACCTTCCATTGCGGTGGCATTCCGCTCCGGATCGCCCAGATACCCCGTCATCAAGTTGACCGGATTGCGTTGCAGGTCAAGGCAGATCTCACCCTCGTCGGCCAGCTCACCGGTGAGCGGGTCGACCAGCACGACCGGCACGCCCGGCATCGGCCGGCCCATCGAGCCCGGCTTCACCGGCTGGCCGGGCGTGTTGCCGACCTGCAGCGTCGTCTCGGTCTGGCCGAATCCATCGCGGATAACCAATCCCCACGCCCGCTTGACCTGGGCGATGACGTCGGGATTGAGCGGCTCGCCCGCGCCAAGGACCTCGCGCAGGCCTTCGGGTTTCGGGCCGAGGTCGGATTGGATCAGCATGCGCCACACCGTTGGTGGCGCGCAGAACGTGTTGACACCCGCGCGGCGAAGCTGATTCAGCAGCGCGGCGGCGTCGAACCGGCTGTAGTTGTAGACGAAGATGGTCGCCTCGGCGATCCACGGGGCGAAGAAACAACTCCAGGCATGCTTGGCCCAGCCCGGCGAACTGATCGCCAGGTGCACGTCACCGGGGCGCACGCCGATCCACGCCATCGTCGACAGGTGCCCGACCGAATAGCTGACCTGCGAGTGCTCCACGAGCTTCGGCTTGCTCGTGGTTCCCGAGGTGAAGTAGATCAGCATCGGATCGTCGACGGTGGTTCCCGCGGTGAACTGGCCCTCGGCGGGAACGGCATACGCGGCGGCGTAGCGGTGCCATCCGTCGACTGCGTGGCCGACCACAATGCGGCTGTAGTCGCCTTCCACGTCGTCGAACTTGGCGGCGTCTTCGTCATTGGCGATCACGAACTTGGCGCCGCCACGGGTGATGCGGTCGGTCAGATCGGCCGGGCCCAGTGCACCTGTGGTCGGCATGATGACGGCGCCGAGCTTGGCGACCGCGAGCATCGACTCCCACAGTTCGACCTGGTTGCCCAGCATCAGGATCACCCGGTCGCCCTTGCCCACGCCGAGCCGGCCCAGCCAAGTCGCGACGCGGTCGGAGGCATCGGCCATCTCCGCGAAGCTGATCTTGTGTTCTTCGCCGCCCTCGTCGACTATCCACAGCGCGGTGCGATGGTTGCCGTGTGCGATGACGTCGAACCAATCGGTGGCCCAGTTGAAAGAGCCGGTGAGCCGCGGCCATGCGAAGGTCTCGACGGCCTTGTCATAGTCGCCGATCACGTCGACAAGGTGATCGCGGGCAGTGCGATACAGATCGGTGTTGGTCGTCATGGCGGATTCGATCTACGTCACACTAGTCCGCCATTACCTCCTGAAGTGGGCGTTCAGCATGGTTACTTGGCGCCCCGCCGCAGCTTGCCGGCCGCGCGAAGGTCGGCGTTCTCGTCCTCGAGATCGAGGATGCGCGCGATGCCGGCCAGGTTGACGCCGCCGGCAGCAAGCGCGGTGATCCGCTGCAGGCGCGCGACGTCGTCGGGACTGTAGCGACGGGTGCCGCCCTCGGTGCGCGCAGGCGTGATAAGCCCCTGGCGCTCGTACAGCCGAAGCGCCTGCGCGCTCGTGTTCGACAGCTCGGCAGCCACCGAGATGCCGTACACAGGATGGTCTGCCCCCGGCACCGCCGATGAGGGCTGCGATGACACCGTGGCCGCTCCTGCGCGAAGTGAGGAAATATGTTGCGCTGCGATAAAGTTATCTATACCACAGATATAGATCCTGACGATATCGGGAGGTGGTGGACATGCTGAAGTTCGACCCGTTCTTCCGTGACGTTGATCGGCTGGCCCGACAGCTGTGGGGCGGCCCATCAATGGCACCCATGGACGCTTGGCGCGACGGCGACAAGTTCGTCGTCGAGCTCGATCTCCCTGGCGTCAGTCCTGAGTCGATCGACGTCACTGTGGAGCACGACGCATTGACCGTGCGGGCCGACCGACCCGAGCCGGCCGACGGCCACAACTGGCTGGTCGCCGAGCGCTCCTATGGTGCCTTCAGTCGGCAGCTGACGCTGGGCAACAACGTGGACGCCGACCGAATCACCGCCGACTTCACCGATGGGGTGCTGCGGCTGACGATTCCGGTCGCGGAGGCGGTCAAGCCCCGCAAGATCGCCGTCGTTCCCAGTGCGCGGCAAGCCCTCAGTGCCTGATCCGACTGCGGGGTTTGGGTCAGGCCTTCGCGGGGGTCGCTCGCGTGATACGCCCGCGTGCGACCCCCACCTTTTGCCACAACGGAGGTATGGAGACGGTGCGTTACAACACCAATCGGGCCTTCTTCGAGTTAGCGCAGACAGCGAAGCGGCACGGTGTCCCGCCGTAAAAGTCGCCCGCGAGATGTGGGCATCTCTTCTCGAACGCAACAATGGACCTGACCGCTCACGTGGCATCACAACCTGATGAACTTGAGCCCACCGACGCCGATATGAGGGAGTCCCTTTGAGCGCAGGCACACCGTCGACCCGCGATCACCTGATGGCCTTGGTGGCTGCTCACGGCGCGTTGACGACGGCGGTAACGGAGGCCGCACGCCTGATGGCTGCCCACGGGCACGGCCAATACGCCGAACATCTGGACCATCATCGCGCCGAGTTGAACGTAGCCGTCGGCGAATTGGCGCTCTGGGTCGAGAGTTTCGGGATCTGGGCCGACGTCGATATCGGTCAGCAGATGCATCCGCCGGTGGCGGGCGCGCCGGCGGACCGGCCGCGGCACACTGCACTGGAAACCGAGCTGTTCACCGCACGCGAGACCCTGAAAGCGGAGCGCGCAAACATCCTCACCAAGCTGGCCGCGGCACGGTCGGCCTTGAACGCCGTCGGATTACCCGCAGATGAACTCACCGCCTACCGTCGCCTCGTTCGCATGTGGGCCGGTGAGGCGATCGACGTGGTGGCCGCAGTGCATCGGCTGACGTTGGCTGACCGCTACATCCGCCGGTTGGCGCAATTGAGTGGCCACCGCGGCGATGCCGTCCGCCAAAAGGGTGCGAATTTACTACGCCAATGGATGCACGATCTCGATGAGGTTGACCGCGAAGGCGAATTGGCACTGGCCGAATCGTGCGGGTACGGCAATCTGGTCGACTGGTATCGCGCAAAGATGTGACCCGTGGCCCAAATCAATCCGTTTCGCATTTCGGTTCCCGACTCTGAACTCGCCGACCTCAAGGAACGGCTGTCTCGCACCCGATGGCCGGAGGCCGAGTGCGTCGATGACTGGAGTCAAGGCATCCCGCTGAGCTACACCCGCGAGCTGGCGGACTACTGGGCCAACGAATACGACTGGCGCGCACGGGAAGCCGAGCTGAACAGGTTCGACCACTTCACCACCGAGATCGATGGCCTCGACATTCATTTCATCCACCAGCGGTCTTCGGACGACGACGCGTTTCCGCTGCTGATCACGCATGGGTGGCCCGGATCCGTCGTCGAGTTCCACAAGGTGATCGAGCCGTTGACCGCCGCGGGATTTCACGTGGTGTGCCCGTCGCTGCCCGGCTACGGCTTCTCCGGCAAGCCCGCAGACACTGGCTGGACCGTGGCCAGGATCGCCGAGGCGTGGGAGACGCTGATGGGCCGCCTGGGCTACGACCGCTACGGCGCACAGGGCGGCGACTGGGGTGCCGCGGTCACTACCCAGATCGGTCGCAACGGCGGCCGCTGCGCAGCCATTCACTTGAACATGCCGCTGGCCATGCCGCCCGGCAGCCTGGACAATCCGACCGAAGAGGAGCAGCAGGCGCTGGAGCGCGTCGCCTACTACCGCAAATGGGACAACGGCTACGCCAAACAACAGTCGACCCGGCCGCAGACGATCGGCTACGGCTTGGTGGACTCGCCGGTCGGCCAGCTGGCATGGATCGTCGAGAAGTTCTGGTCGTGGATGGACTGCGACGGTCATCCGGAGAACGTGCTGACCCGTGACGAGCTTCTCGACAACGTGATGCTGTACTGGGCGACCGCGTCGGCGGCGTCGTCGGCCCGACTGTACTGGGAGAGCTTCCGGGTGTTCGGCGGTGGAGAACGTGTCCAGCTGCCCACCGGTGTCGCCGCCTTCCCGAAGGAAATCCTTCGCGCGCCGCGCAGCTGGTGCGAGGCTCACTACAACATCACCCATTGGACGACGATGCCGCGCGGCGGACACTTCGCGGCATTCGAGCAGCCCGACCTGTTCGTCGACGACGTGGGCGCGTTCTTCGCTACCGTGCCCTAGATGGGGAGGACGATCGAGGCCGACTACCTCGTGGTCGGCGCGGGCGCGATGGGTCTGGCGTTCACCGACACCATCGTCAGTGAGACTGACGCTAAGGTCGTCGTGGTCGACCGCAACCACCAACCCGGAGGCCACTGGACGGCCGCCTATCCGTTCGTCCGGCTGCATCAGCCGTCGGCCTACTACGGCGTGAACTCACGTGATCTCGGCAGCAACACAATCGACCAGAGCGGCCTGAACGCGGGCTATTACGAACTGGCCGGCGGAGCCGAGGTGTGCGCGTATTTCGATGCGGTGATGCAGCAGCAACTGCTCCCGACGGGCCGGGTGACGTACCTGCCGATGAGCGAATACCTCGGCGAGGGCCACGTCCGCACGCTCGGCGGGGACGAGATCGAGGTGTCGGCGCGACGCGTCGTCACCAGCCATGTGGAAATAGTGGTGCCGTCGATGCGTCCGCCGTCCTACGCCGTCGCCCCCGGTGTCGACTGCGTGCCACCCAACGAACTGCCACAAATCCGCGAGGCCCGGGAGCGCTATGTGATCGTCGGCGCGGGCAAGACCGCGATGGACGCATGTCTGTGGCTGCTGCGTCACGGTATCCCGGCGCCACGATTGACGTGGATCAAGCCTCGCGACTCATGGATATTGGACCGCGCCGCAATCCAACCCGGTCGGCAGTTCGCCAAACGGACGCTCGCCGACTTCTCCGGCCAGCTGGCATCCGTGCACGAGGCCGAATCACTTCCCGACCTGTTTGACCGGTTGGAAGCCAAGGGTTGCCTGTTGCGCATCGACACGTCCGTCGAACCGACGATGTACCGGTGCGCGATTCTGTCCCAAGCCGAACTCGAGGCCCTGAGGGCGATCGACGACGTCGTGCGGATGGGCCACGTCCAAGCGATCGAGCCGGACCGTGTCACGCTCGACGGCGGCACCCTCGATGTCGACGGCTCGGCGCTCTACATCGACTGCACCGCAGACGGTTTCGGCCGCCGAGAGCCGACCGCCGTGTTCAGCGGCGACCACATCTCGCTGCAGACTGTGCGGACCTGCCAGCCGGCCTTCAGCGCCGCCGTCATCGGCCACGTCGAAGCGACGTACGGCGACGACGACACCAAGAATACGTTCTGCAGCCCGGTGCCATATCCGCACGAGCCGGCCGACTGGCTGCGAATGATGCTGACCTTCAACCGAAACCAGCTTCGGTGGTTCTCCGACCCCGACATGATGGCCTGGGTCGACGCCGCCCGACTCAACGTCCTGCACCACGTGACCGCCGCCGTCAGCGAGCGGGCCCGCGAGAAGATCATCTCGATGCTGACTTCGCAGCTTCCCGCCATCAACGCCAAGCTGGAGAAACTACTGGCGCAGGCATAGTTCGCCGAAACTGCGGACACATCGTGAAATCTCGCAAGATCGCGATCTCCCGGCAGTTTCGCGGATCAGGCCAGCGACTCCACCCACGCCCGGTGCAGCGCGGCGTACCGACCATCGGTGCGGCCGATGAGATCGTCAGGCGCGCCGTCCTCGACGATGCGGCCGTGGTCGAGCACCAGCACCCGGTCGGCGACCTGCACCGTGGACAGCCGGTGCGCGATGACGAGGGACGTCCGTTCGGCCAGCACCGTTTCCAGCGCGCGCTGCACCATCCGCTCGCTGGGGATATCCAGCGACGACGTGGCCTCATCGAGGATCAGCACTGCCGGGTCAGCGAGGAACGCACGGGCGAAGGCGACCAGCTGCCGCTGCCCCGCCGAGAGCCGGCCACCGCGCTTGGCGACGTCGGTGTCGTAGCCGTCGGGCAGCCCGTCGATGAACCGGTCCGCGCCGACCGCCGCGGCGGCCGCAGCCACTTCCGCGTCGGTGGCGTCGGGGCGGCCGAACCGGATGTTGTCCGCGACGGTCCCGTCGAACATGAAGTTCTCCTGCGTGACCATCACGACGTGGCGACGCAACTCGCTCTGCGAAAGTTCCCTCAGGTCAACGCCATCCAGCGTCACCGAGCCCGACGTCGGGTCGTAGAACCGGGCGATCAGCTTGGCGATCGTGGTCTTACCCGCACCGGTGGTGCCGACCAGTGCGACGGTCTGCCCGGCGGGAACCGAGAGGCTCAGGTCGGGTAGCACCGGCCGGTCCGGCACATAGGAGAAGTACACGTCGCGGAACGCCACGTCGCCGCGCACGTTGTTGAGCGCGACTGGGTGCGACGGATCCTTGATGCCGGGCCGCTCGGCCAGCACTCCGGCCAGTTTCTCCAGCGCCGACGACGCGGACTGGAAGGTGTTGAAGAACTGCGAAATCTCCTGCATCGGTTCGAAGAACATCCGCAGATATAGCAGGAACGCCGCTAAGGTGCCGATCGTCATCTGGCCGTGCAGCACGCGATAGCCGCCGTAGAGCAGCACCATGCCGGTGGTGATGTTGCCGACCAGCTTCACGCCCGGCATGAAGATCGCCAGCAGCCGGAAGGTCTGCTCGTTGTCCGCCTTGTAGCGATCGGCGATGTCTTCGAAGATCTCCTGATTGCGCGGCTCGCGCCGGTAGGCCTGCACCGCCTTGATGCCCGTCATCGTCTCGACGAACTGCACGATCACCAGCGCGGCGCTCTCCCGCACCCTGCGGTACGTCTTGGCCGACTCGTTGCGGAACCACCACACCAGCGCGACCAGAATGGGGAACGCCGCCAGGCACGTCAGGCCGAGCCGAACATCCAGCGTCACAAGGAGAATGGCGGTGCCGATCAGCGTGAGCGCGGCGGTGATCAGGCTGTCGAAGCCGGTCTCCAGCATGTCCTGGATGGCCTCGACGTCGTTGGTGGACCGGCTCACCACGCGGCCCGACGTGTAGCGCTCGTGGAACGCGATGTCCAGGCGCTGGAAGTGTCTGAACACCCGCCGCCGCAGCTCGAGCAGCACCTTCTGGCCGATCCGGCCCGAGCGCTGCAGGAAGAACATCCGGCTGGTGGCCTGGATCAGCACCACCCCGCACAGCACGCCGACGACGACCATCAGCGTGTGTGCCGAACCGCCGGCCAGGATCGGCGGGATGCCGTGGTCGATGCCGCGTTGCACCAGGAGCGGAACCGATAGGCGCGCAACGTTTTCCACCACGACGACGAGCGCGAGCAGCGCGACCGTCAGACGGTAGGGCCGCAGCAGCGAGCCGAGCAGGGCACGGGCCTCGCG
>JAJKIB010000507.1 GCA_021154745.1 Mycobacterium sp. | reverse complement strand
CGATCTTGGCTGGGACGCCACGGTCCAGAAACTCGTCGACTCCGATGGGCCCGGGCTCGTCGCCGCCCCCGTCAACGAGGCAGCCGAGCTCGTCGGCGCGGCCGTCGACACGCTCGTTGGGGCAGACCCTCGGCGCGGGGTAAACCGGCGGTTCGTCGCTTTGCACCTCGCCGACCTGGACGCCGCACCGACCGACGCCTACGACGTCTACCTCCGACTGCACTTGATCTCGGCAAGGCTTGCCCAACCGCGGTCGATCAACCTCGATGGCATCTTCGGTCTGCTCAGCAACGTCGTATGGACGAACTTCGGCCCATGCCCGGTCGACGGATTCGAGGCGACTCGGCTGCAGCTGATGCAAGACGGACCGGTCACCGTTCACGGGATCGACAAGTTCCCACGCATGGTCGACTACGTGGTGCCGACCGGCGTCCGGATCGCAGACGCCGACCGAGTCCGGCTCGGCGCCCATCTCGCTGATGGCACCACCGTGATGCACGAAGGCTTCATCAACTTCAACGCTGGCACCCTCGGGGCGTCCATGGTTGAAGGTCGAATTAGCGCCGGCGTGATCGTGGGCGACGGGAGCGACGTCGGTGGCGGTTCGTCCATCATGGGCACGCTGTCCGGAGGCGGACAAGAAGTCATTCGGATCGGCGAACGGTGTCTGGTCGGAGCCAATGCCGGTGTTGGAATCTCCCTCGGCGACGACTGCATCGTCGAGGCGGGGCTCTACGTCACGTCGGGGACAAAGGTCATGACGGCAGACGGCGAGGTCGCCAAGGCACGGGACCTCTCGGGCCGATCTGGACTGTTATTTCGTCGCAACTCCGTATCTGGCGCCGTCGAGGTCGTCCCGCGGAGCGGATCTTGGGGCGGGCTGAACGAGGCGCTGCACGCCAACTGACGCGACACGCGCGAGTTCGGATCATCCGGCCAGATGCCGCAGACTAGAACGCCATGTCCGCCTCCACCTCGCATCGCAGTGGTCTCGTCGCTGCCGCCCTAGCTTTGGGGCTTCCGCTACTGCTCGTTGGCGGCTTCTCGGTCTGGTGGCAGGGCGGCTTCGGTCCCTTCGTGGGACGCGAGACCTGTGTGGTGTCTGGTCCTGGCGGCGACGTCCGGCTCGACCAGGAGCAAGTGTCAAATGCGGCCACCATTGCCGCAGTCGCAGACCGCCGGTCGCTCCCGTCGAAGGCGGTCACTGTCGGTCTTGCCACCGCCCTGCAGGAGTCCAAGCTCCGCAACCTCACCAGTGGCGACCATGACAGTGCCGGCCTCTTCCAACAACGCCCGTCCCAGGGTTGGGGCTCCTTCGAGCAGATCACCAACCCCGACTACGCCGCCGACCACTTCTACGCAGCACTCACTGCCGTCGAAGGTTGGCAGCACCTCCCCATTACCCAGGCGGCGCAGGCGGTTCAGCGCAGCGCCTTCCCCGAGGCGTATCGGGAGCACGCGGACGACGCACGAACGCTGGCGCTGGCATTCACCGGACACCGTGGTGCTGCCGTGACGTGCACCGTGCGCGCTGAGTCGGAAAAGCCGCAGCAGATCGACAGCACGGGCCTCACGCCACGGGCGAGTCGGCTGCGCGACGCTATGGAACAGGCTTTCGGAACCTTGTCGCTTGGCGGCTTCGCGCCGGGCGGCGTCCAACGACCCAACCAGTCAGCGAACAACCAGGGGCGCGCGATCGACGTGTTCTTCCGGCCGTACCAAGACCCTGCTAACCGTCATGAGGGCTGGGCGCTCGCGCACTGGCTTGTCGCGCATTCGGACGCCCTTGACGTCAGCGTCATCATCTATCGCGACCACATCTGGTCTGCCTCGCACTCGCCAGAAGGCTGGCGTGACTACGTCTCACCATTCGGTAACCCCGATAGCCCCGTGCAGCGCCACCTCGACCACGTCCACGTTGAGGTCAGCTAGCCGAACCACGCGGCAGGGTTCACATTTGGACCCTGGGCAATGATTGAGGCATGGCCAGGCATCTGCAGGTGACGTTTGACGCGCACGATCCCCATCGACTTGCCCAGTGGTGGGCCGAACTCCTCGATGCGGAGTTCGAAGAGCACAACGACTTCGTTGCTTCGCTCCTCGAGTCAGGAGTCATCACAGAAGCTGAGACAGTCCGGGTGGACGGCAAACTGCACTTCGCCGACGCTGCAGCTATCTCTGCGAAAGACGGCACACCACCTCGGTTGTATTTTCAGCGGGTGCCCGAGGCTAAGCAGACGAAGAACCGCGTACACATTGACGTTCCGGTCGACGCCGAACACCTGGAGATCCGCGTCGACGAGCTCGTGTCACGGGGCGCAACGTTCGTGACCTACAACAGCCACCCAGGTCAGCGGTGGGCTGTCATGCAAGACCCAGAGGGCAACGAGTTCTGCCTGCATTGAGCACTCGGGCACTAGGACAGTCAGGCACTAGGACTGTTGGGCACTAGGACACTACGAGGCGCGCGGCCGCCTTGTGAACGTCGTCGTCAGAAGCAGTCAATGCCACCCGTACGTGACGCGAACCGGCTGGGCCATAGAAGTTACCTGGCGCAACGAGGATCCCGTGGCCAGCGAACCAGTTGACCGACGTCATGCATTCCTCGTCGCGGCTCGCCCATAGGTACAGGCCACCTTCCGAGTGCTCGATCTCAAAACCAGCGGCCGTCAGACTGCGCACGAGTACATCGCGTCGTTGCGCATACCGGCCGCGCTGCACATTCACGTGGTCGTCATCGTCAAGCGCCGCGACCATCGCAGCTTGCACAGGACTCGGCATCATCGCGCCGAGGTGTCTGCGGGCGGACAGCATCGTGTCGATGAGCAATGGATCACCGACCACGAAGCCAGCGCGGTATCCAGCCAGATTGGATCGCTTGGAAAGGCTGTGAAACGCCAGCAGACCTTCATGCGAACCTCGGCAGACCTCTGGATGCAGGATGCTCACCGGGCGAGCGTCCCAACCGAGCTCGACGTAACACTCGTCAGACGCCACGATCGCGCCACGCTCACGCGCCCACTGGACGACCTTGCGAAGGTGCTCGACTGGCAACACCTTTCCCGTCGGGTTGGCCGGTGAATTGAGCCACACCAGGTCGACCCGTCCAGGGCCGGCTGCCACGGTCGAATCAGAACGGGCGATCGTGGCGCCAACCAGTAACGCACCGATTTCGTAGGTCGGATAGGCAAGCTCAGGAACGAGGACCCTGCTTCTGCCATCGAGGCCGAGCAGCAACGGCAAGGTGGCGACTAGCTCTTTGGTCCCGATCGCCGGCAACACGGCGTCGTCTGACGCGGTTACGTCCAATCGTCGCCGCAACCACCTCACCACGCTTCGACGCAGCTCGAGCGTCCCGTACGTTGCCGGATAGCCAGGGCTGTTGCTCGCCTTGTCCAGCGCAGACCGGATGACGTCCGGAACGGGATCGACGGGCGTGCCAACCGAGAGGTCGACGACGCCTTCGGGATGGTTGGCCGCCATCGACCTGGCGTCGTCGAGCCGGTCCCAGGGAAAGTCCGGGAGCCGCGCGGCTAGCGGCTGGTTCAGTGCTCGACTACCTGAGGCGGCAAGCCGACGACCAGCGCGTGGTCCTTTTCGATCTTCCCGAGCTTCGCAGCACCACCTGGTGACCCCAGGTCGTCAAAGAACTCGACGTTGGCCTTGTAATAGTCTTTCCACTGATCAGGGACGTCATCTTCGTAGAAGATCGCCTCAACGGGGCACACCGGCTCACACGCACCGCAGTCGACACATTCGTCGGGGTGGATGTAAAGCATCCGCTCACCCTCGTAGATGCAGTCGACCGGGCATTCATCGACACAAGCCTTGTCGATTACGTCGACACACGGCTGGGCGATGATGTAGGTCACGGCTTCCTCCTTGAATGATGCCGTGCCTAGTATTCACGACCGCGGCTATTTGGCGCGAAGGGGCCCGTAGTGACCAACGCCACAACACCGCCCTCGCCTCAGCCCTCAGCACCACATGTTGGAACGGCAGACCTGGAACTCATCGCAGCCGAGGGCTGGCGACCGCTGGAGGTTCACCGGCTCGGAGACTGGCAGCTCCGAGCTGCCGGTGGCTTCACGGGTCGTGGCAACAGCGCGCTGGTGGTCGGCGACCCTGGCGTCACACTGAGTGCGGCCGTCGACTTCCTCATCGAGTGGTACCGGAGCCGATCCCTTCGCCCAACGTTCGCCATCCCGCTCCCTTTGCGGCAGGACATCGACGACGCACTCGGTGACGCCGGATGGACGCGCTACAACCTGACCGACGTCTTGACGGCCAAAGTCGCGCCACTGGCGCAGCGAGGACTCTCTGCGGGTCTAGTGGGGAGTGACTACTCGACGCAGGTCGGCGTTGAGCCTGACGCCGACTGGCTCGCGTCGTACCGCTATCGAGGCGAGCCCCTTCCCGCACACGCCGTGACCATGATGACCAACGCAGCTCACCCCGTATTCGTCACAGTCCGCACCGACGGAGTCGTCGCTGCCATCGGCCGTGGCGCAATCACTCCGGGTTGGCTTGGAATCACAGCGGTCGAGGTCGGCGATGGTCATCGCCGCCGCGGTCTAGGTAAGCATGTCGTCCAGACGCTTGCGCAGTACGCCGTACAGCACGATTGCGACGATGTCTATCTGCAAGTCACCAACGACAATGACGCTGCACATGCGCTTTACGCGTCGCTCGACTTCAGACCGCATCACCAGTACGTGTACCGCGCGCTCGACTATCCCCGAGGATAAGGTCACCAAGATGGCGACAATCCCTCTCCGATCCGCTGCTGGTACGTCGTTGCGGAACCACTTCAATGACATCGCCGGGCGTCACTTGAGGCAGCTGCTTGCCGACCCTGGGCGTCAAGCCGCGATGACGCTCGTTTGCGGTCCTCTCACGGTCGACTTCTCGAGGATGTTGGGGACGCCTGCGACGCTGTCACAGCTTGCCGCGATAGCGGACGAGGAAAGGATCGGCGAGCGGCTTCAAGCTATGGCAGATGGCGAAATCGTGAACGCAACAGAACGGCGAGCGGCGTTGCACACAGCGCTCCGGCAATCTACCGACACCGTGATCACGGTCGATGGCGACGACGTCATCCCAGAGGTTGCGGCCGTGCAGGATCGGGTTACCGCCTTCGTCGAGGCTGTCGCGTCCGGTGAACGGCGTGGCGGGACGGGAGAGACGATCAGGTCTGTAGTTGTGATCGGGATCGGCGGATCAGACCTCGGGCCACGCATGGTGGCTGCCGCGACCCGCACCTTTCACACCGGCCGTTTTGATGTGCACTTTGTCGCGAACGTAGATCCGGCAGAACTCGATGCCGTACTGGCACCGCTCGACCCGCGGTCGACGCTGGTCGTGGTGATATCGAAGACCTTCACAACAGTCGAGACGTTGGCCAATGCCCGTGCCGCGCGGCAGTGGTTGGTTGCCGCTGTGGGTGAAGACAACATTGGTCACCACGTCTGCGCAGTGACAACCGCAACTGACCTCGCCGCAGAGTTTGGTGTTTCCCCTGACGCAGTGTTCGGTTTCTGGGACTGGGTTGGTGGACGGTACTCACTCTCGTCACCGGTTGGTATCGGCATCGAGTTCGCGGTGGGCAGTGAAGGGATGCGCAATTTGCGCGCTGGCATGCATGAGGTTGACAAAGTCGTTCTCTCCACACCGGCGCCGGCAAATGCCGCTGTGCTGCTCGGCATGTTGGACATCTGGTACGGCAACTACTTCGGGGTCGCTACAAAAGCCGTGATCCCGTACTCGCAAGACTTGGCGCTGCTTCCGACACACCTGCAACAGCTACAAATGGAAAGCAACGGCAAATCGGTGACCGCCGAGGGCGAACCGGTCGAATGGTCAACGTCGCCGATCGTCTGGGGTGCGCCAGGAACCAATGGTCAACACGCTTTCTTCCAGTTGCTGCATCAGGGAACACAGCTCGTTCCTATCGACCTGATCGGTGTCCGAGCCATTCACGGCAACGACCGCAGTGACCTCTTGCAGGCGAACCTCCTTGCGCAGGCCGCAGCGCTTGCTCTCGGACGCGATGCTGACGAATTGCGAGCGCAGGGCGTCCCCGAAGAGCTCGTGCCGCACAAGACGATGCCGGGTAACCGGCCGACCACGCTTATCTGGCTCCCCGACCTCAGCCCGCGGGACGTCGGAGCGCTCATTGCTCTCTACGAACACGCCACCGTTGTCGCCGGAATGGTCTGGCAAATCGACCCCTTCGACCAGTGGGGCGTCGAACGCGGCAAGGAGCTGGCTCATGAGCTGCTGCCGCTGGTGGCACAAAGCGGGGCAGAGCCGGCCGGTGCAGCGGTCGACGCCTCAACGGCGGCCTCGCTTCGGTTCTTGCACACCGGTGAGGTACCGGGACGCTAGTTGCCGAGCTCAGCAATGGAGCGGTACCCGCGGCGGAAGTACAAGAGTGGACGCTCTGCCGCTGCGCTGTTCTCGAGCGCGATGACTTCGCCAAGGACGATGTCGTGGTCGCCTGCGCGCACGGTCTCGGTCGTCCGGCACTCAAGTGCTGCCATCGAGTCGTCGAGCCAGGCAACACCCGCCTTTGGCGACGAGTGGTGAGGCACCTCGCCCAGCTGTCCAAGGAGCGGACGCCCCTTCGTCGCCAACCAGCGTGCAGTTCGCTCCGCTTCTGCAGTCAGCAGTGAGACACCCCAGAAATCGGTCGCGGAAATTGCTTCGTGGAACCGCGAATCACGTTCGACGCACACCAGCACGAGCAACGGTTCCAGTGACACAGACGCAAAGGCATTCGCCGTCATGGCATGGTCAACGCCGTTGACCACACAGGTCACAACTGTGATGCCGGTGGCGAATCGACTGACCGCCTCGCGGAAGTCATCAGAGGTCGGCGCCACCCAGTGACCCTAACCCGCCAAGGCCAACTCGCGCTGGGCCTCAGTGCGTCTGGGCGCCTGCGTACCGCGCGTTCGCGATGACGATGCCGGCCGGTGAGCTAACGAGCCGAAGTGTGTTGAGCGAGGTCTCGCCGAAGGCGTTAGCGCGAGCGCTTGATAGCGCCAGGACGCCAATCATGCGGCCGCCTGCCTTCAGTGGCATCGACAAGAAGGTGGCCATTTCGCCTTCGTCCTCAGCGCCGAGGTAACCCTCTGGGTCGGCGACTCGAGCCTGCAAGTCGCCGACGGCAACGTCACCACCGGTGGTGTCTGACGCTGCGTCAGCAAGGCCCTCAAAGAACTCCGCGTACTGCTGCTGTGAGGTGTCCCGCGCCACGCGAATGTACGTCGAGTTGTCATCGAGCATGAGCACTGATGCAAGGTCGTAGTCGACTACTCGACTGAGAACATCCAGCACCTCGGCGATTGTCTCTTCAAAACCGTCGACGCCAGATGCGATCTGGGTAACCTCGGCCGCGATCGACGACTCGAACAGCTTGCGGTCGAGCAGGTCGCTCACACTTCCGAAAACGTCGTCGTCTTGCATCTCGACCGGGTCTGGCCGTAGCGGTGGACGTCCGCCGCGAGCTGCGTCCGCCTGGCTGAGCACCTCGTGGACTGCCTCGACAAGCTGTGGTGCTTCGAAGTCTTTGGTGAGGAACATGTCGGCGCCCGCTTGCGCTCCCCAGTACCGGTCGCTTGCCGCATCCAGCGAGGTCAGCAGCAAGACCGGAATCTCAGCGGTCCGCCAGTCGTCCTTCAGGAGTCGCGCAGCCACGTACCCTGAGACCCGCGGCATCTGCACATCAAGCACAACGGCGTCCGGCATGTGACGGAAGACCAGCTGGACTGCCTGGACACCATCCTCGCCCTGGACCACGGTGTAGCCCTCGCGCTCGAGGACAGTCGACACAATCCGACGCAGGGTCGGGCTGTCGTCGGCAATCACCACGGTGGGCATAGGGGGGCCTCTCTCTCGTACCTCTCACGAGGACTTCGGCCGAAACCGGGCTTTTCTTAACGTCCGGCGAGGCGTCGGACTCCGCCTACCGTCCGACCAGCCGTCGGACTCCGCCTAACGTCCGACCAGGCGTCGGACTCCGCCTAACGTCCGACGAGGCGTCGGACGGTGTCCACGAGCTGGGTTTGGTCGAACTCGCTCTTCAGCAGGTAGGCATTAGCCCCAGCGTCCAGTCCGGCTCGCTTGTCGGCTTCGTCCCCCCGCGAGGTCATGATGACCACCGGGACGTTTTCCCATCCCCTGGTGCGCCGGATGGTTCGCGTCAACGTGAACCCGTCCATCCCCGGCATCTCCACATCCGACAACACCAGGTCAACGGGGTCACCGACTAGTCGTGCGGCGCCGTCGCTTCCGTCAACGGCAGTCATCACGTCGT
>JAJKIB010000506.1 GCA_021154745.1 Mycobacterium sp. | reverse complement strand
TGGGCGGCGAGCTTCCGCGCATTCCTTGTCCTTGGTGCCGTCGTCCTTGTCGTTCGCTTGGCGTTCGAGGTGCTGTTCGGAGCCCCGGTGCCGGGAACGACCGTGATGACCCTGCCGGAGGTCACGCTCCCCGAGTGGATGGCCGGTGTGCGACTCGGAGGACAAGTCACCCTCGAGGCTCTGGTTGCCGCGTTGTACTCCGGACTTCAGCTGTTCACCATCCTGCTCTGCGTGGGCGCAGCCAACTCGCTCGCAAATCCAACTCGCCTCCTCAAGAACGTGCCAGGTGCGCTGTATGAGGTTGGCGTTGCCGTTGTCGTAGCGCTCACGCTCGTACCCTCAGCCGTCGCACAGCTACACCGCGTTCGCGACGCGCGCCGGCTGCGCGGCCGGGCGTCTCATGGACTCCGGGCAACTGCGCGCACGAGCGTTGCGGTACTAGAAGGAGCACTCGAGCGGTCGTTATCGCTCGCGGCAGCGATGGACTCCCGAGGGTTTGGACGAACGCGTGTCGTCACGACGCGAGAGCGACACGTCACCGCCGCGTTGACACTCACCGGGCTTACGGTGCTGCTCATTGGCGGTTACGCGTTGCTGGATGCCAGTACGTCAGTGTTGCTGGCATCCGCGCTGATGACGGTCGGTGCGGTCGCAATGCTTCTCGGCCTCCGTCGGCTCAACCGCCGAGCCCTGCGGACCGTCTACCGACCAGACCCCTGGCGCATGCCCGAGAAGCTCGTTGCCGCATCAGGTGTCGTGACAATGTTCGTGTTCGCGGTTGCCGCGTCAGTAGATCCGCAGACGATGCTCCCCACGACAACACCGCTGGTCTGGCCGGAGCTACCGCTGATCCCGCTCCTAGCAGCGCTCATCGCCGCGCTTCCAGCTATCGCGGCGCCGCCACTGCCGAACGAGCCGGAGGGCACGTCAACCGATGCCCACCGAGAGTCATTGGCGGTCGCCGCATGATCCGCTTCGACCACGTGACATTGACCTACCCCGACGCCGCACAGGCGGTCTTGCGCGACGTCTCGCTGCACATCCCAGAAGGCGAGCTGGCGCTCGTTGTCGGCAGAACCGGATCTGGCAAGTCGTCACTCTTGCGAACGGTGAACGGTCTCGCCCCCACCTTCACCGGCGGAACTCTTTCCGGACGAGTGACTGTCGCAGGTCGTGACACCAGCGAGTACGCGCCTCGCGAGCTGGCCGACGTCGTTGGAGCGGTGCTCCAAGACCCGCGCGATGGGTTCGTCAC
This sequence comes from Mycobacterium sp., assembly GCA_021154745.1. Taxonomy (GTDB): domain Bacteria; phylum Actinomycetota; class Actinomycetes; order Mycobacteriales; family Mycobacteriaceae; genus Mycobacterium. Next base: position 4,751 of record JAJKIB010000506.1, on the reverse strand, counting down.
CGAACTCGTCGAGGACGAGATCGCCTATGGCATGGAGTCCCTCGGTTTGCCACCTGACGTCATGCGCCGCCGGGTCGAGGAAGCTCTCGACATGATGGGCCTTCACGAGCTGCGGTCCCGACCGCTGCGGACTCTTTCCGGCGGTCAACAGCAGCGGACTGCCATTGCCTCCGTGCTTGCCCAGCACCCATCGGTTCTCGTTCTTGACGAGCCAACCTCTGCCCTTGATCCTGCTGCCGCCGAAGATGTGCTGGCCGCCTTGCAGCGCCTCGTCCACGACCTGGGGCTGACGGTGATGTTGGCTGAGCATCGGCTCGAACGAGTCGTGCAATACGCGGATCGAGTCGTACAGGTACAGCCCGACAGCACCGTTAGCGACGGCTCTCCAACGCAGGTCATGATCAGTGCCCCGGTTGCTCCGCCCATCGTTGAGCTGGGTCGGTGGGCAAAGTGGGAGCCTCTTCCGCTCAGCATTCGTGACGCCAGACGCATGTCAGCACCCCTCCGACAGGCATTGAGCGCGCTCACCGTTATCCCACCAGCCCCGAAAGATACGGCCGGTGACGTTGTTGCTGAACTCAAGAAGGTAGACGTGCAGTTCGGCAACCGGACGGTGCTCAACGAACTGGACTTCAGGATGGGCAGCGGCGAGATCGTTGCGTTGATGGGCCGCAACGGTGCCGGCAAGTCGACGCTGTTGCGCACGCTAGTCGGCTTCATTACGCCTGCGCGAGGCTCGGTGCTGATCGGAAGAGCGATGCCGAGCGACTTGGACGCCGCGCGGCTTGCCCGCACTGCTGGCATGGTCCCGCAAGAGCCAGGTGACCTGCTGTGGTCGGAGACTGTGGGGGGCGAGTGCGACGACACATCAAACCCTCGACTTGCTGTACAGATCCTTGGTGAGCTGGCGCCCGACGTTCAGGGGGATACGCACCCGCGAGACCTGTCTGAAGGTCAGCGACTCGCCCTTGCGCTGGCGGTCGTGCTGGCCGCGGAGGCGCCGCTGCTCCTTCTTGACGAGCCGACGCGTGGTCTCGACTACCCGGCCAAGCGGCGGTTGATTTCGCTGCTCCGCAAGCGCGCAGCAACGGGGGTCGCGGTGTTGGTTGCCACGCATGACGTTGAACTGGCCGCAGAGCTGGCCGATCGAACTGTCGTGTTGGCCGATGGCGAGATAGTCAGCGATGGTCCGACGAGCCAGGTCGTGACAGCCTCCCCGCAGTTTGCGCCGCAGATCGCAAAGGTTCTCTCGCCAGAGCCTTACCTGACGGTCGCAGATGTGCTCGCCGTCGTGCCGGAGCCCATATGAGTTCGGCACTCAATCTCACGCCACGATCAACAACCGCGATCGTGCTCACAAGCATTCTCGGCCTGCTGGCGTTCGGCTGGCCACTGGTCGTCGAGCCGGGCACCTGGCTGTCGCAGAGTCCTGACGGCCCCTGGCTGTTTGCTGCGTTGGTGCCACTCCTGCTGGCAGTGGTGCTGGCAGAAGTTGCTGAAGGAGGCATCGACGCCAAAACCGTCGCACTGCTAGGCGTACTAACAGCAGTCACTGCTGCGATGCGGCCACTGTCTGGCGGTGTTACCGGCTTTCAGCCCATGTTCGTCGTGCTCATCGTCGGTGGCCGCGTCTTTGGACCAGGCTTCGGTTTCGTTCTTGGATCCACATCGATGTTGGCGTCGGCGCTGCTCACGGGAGGCGTGGGCCCTTGGCTGCCATTCCAGATGATCGCTGCGGCATGGGTCGGTATTGGCGCGGGGCTGCTTCCTCGAGTGACCGGCCGCATTGAAGTCGTGATGGTCGCGGTCTATGGCGCGGGCAGCGCGTTGCTTTACGGCCTGCTTCTGAACCTGTGGTTCTGGCCATTCATTGCAACCTCCGGTGACATCGCCTTCGTCGCTGGTGCCCCCATCCACGAGAACGTCGGACGTCTCTTGGCCTTCACGCTGGCGACGTCGTGGGGCTTTGACATACCGCGGGCAGTCGGCAACGCCGTGCTCCTGCTCGCGCTAGGCGGGCCAGCACTGCGCGTGCTGCGACGAACACACCGGATCGCAGCCTTCGACGCCGATAGACGATTTACCGAGCCAGCGGTCGCGGCGTGAAGGTTCAGCTTCTCGGGACCGGGTCGGCAGACGGGTGGCCGAACCCGTTCTGCACGTGTTCGTCATGCGGTGACGCCAGACGAACCAACACCGTACGCGGCCAGACCGGTGCACTTGTCGACGACAGACTGCTGATCGACTGCGGTCCTGAGATACCTGCTGCTGCCGCGAGACACGGATGCGACTTCACGGCGGTCCGCACGATGCTCTTCACGCATTCGCATCCAGACCATTTCGGACCGGCTGCGCTGCTGTTCCGGCACTGGGTCAGCCAGTTCGAGCCGCTCACCGTCATCGGGCCAGCCGACCCCATCGCTCAGCTGTCTGAGTGGTTAGCACCAGGCGACCCCGTTGAGCTCATGGTCGTGACGGCGTCCGACACCGTCGTTTGCGACGGCTACCGAATCTCGGTGCTCGCTGCCAACCACGGTGACACCGACAATGGCGAAGCAGTTCTTTATGACATCGCAGATGACTTCGGCGGCCGACTGCTCTACGCGACCGACACCGGGCCGCTGCCAGAATCGACACTCTCCGCGCTTGCTGATGCGGAGTTGGGTTTGATCCTTCTGGAAGAGACGTTTGGTGATGCCGTTGATCACGGCACTCGACATCTGGACCTGAGCAGCTTCCCCCAAGAGCTCTCCAGGCTTCGACAAGTCCGAGCCCTCACCGACAGCACCGATGTCGTGGCAGTTCACCTGTCGCATGACAACCCGCCAAACAACCAGCTGCAGCGCCGGCTTGAGGCATACGGAGCGAGGGCAGTCCCAGACGGAACGGTGTTGAACGTGCCATCTGCTCTCGCGGCGCGTGAGCACCAGACCCGTCGCCTCCACCCTCATCGGACGTTGGTGCTCGGCGGCGCGAGGTCGGGCAAGTCCACCTACGCCGAACAGCTGGTCGGGGCAGCCACAGACGTCACGTATGTCGCCACCGCAGTACCCGACGTAGACGAGCCAGATTGGACGGCCAGGATCAAGGCGCACCGCGAGCAGCGCCCAGCCTCGTGGCGGACCTTGGAGACCACTGACATCGCAGATGTCATCACTAACGCCAAGAGCGGTCAGGTGTTGCTAGTCGACTGCCTCACGGTTTGGCTGAGCCGGGTGATGGACGCCGCAGATGCGTGGGAGGGAGACCTCTCGTTAGCCGACAAGCAACTAGATGCACTGCTCGACGCATGTCGGCACACCCGCGCGCAAGTCGTGCTGGTCAGCAACGAGGTCGGCCAGGGAATCGTGCCAGCCACCCGGTCTGGCCGGCTTTACCGCGACGTACATGGCCGCATGAATGCCGCAGTAGCGCGCGAGTGCGACCGCGTTGTTGCGATGTGGGCTGGTCGCCCGGTCGACCTGTGACACGATCGCGGCGCGAGTCCTCTCCACCACAGAACGGCTAGCTGTGAGCATCGACCTTCAAGCTTTCAAAGAGCAGATCGTCAAACCTGATGACGACGTCAGGCGGGCGGCTCAGGCCAGACAGGCTTCACTCACCAAGCCACGTGGCGCGCTCGGTCGTCTCGAAGAACTGTCGACCTGGGTCGCGTCCGTTCAGGGTGCATGTCCCCCTCGACCGTTCGACCGCGTCCGAGTCGTCATCTTTGCTGGCGACCACGGGGTTGCCGGGACTGGAGTTTCGGCCTATCCATCGGAAGTAACCGCACAGATGGTCCAGAACTTCGTCACCGGTGGTGCTGCAGTCAACGTTCTTGCCAGGACGCTGGGCGCGTCAGTACGCGTTGTCGACATGGCGGTCAACACGACGCTCGACAACGTCCCAGCTGAGACGAGCCGCTACAAAGTTCGTCAAGGCTCGGGAAACATCGCGCTGGAAGATGCCTTGTCGATCGAAGAGGCTACGAACGCTTTCGAGGCTGGCATCGCGATCGCCGATGAAGAGATCGACGGCGGCGCTGACCTGCTTATCCCCGGTGACATGGGCATCGGAAACAGCACCCCCGCAGCTGCAATCATCGGCCTGCTGTCGTCTCGGGACGCCGCGGCTGTCACCGGTCGTGGTACGGGTATCGATGACGAGGCATGGATGCGAAAGGCGGCCGCCGTTCGTGACGCCATGCGGCGCGGCCGCGGGATCCGATCTGACCACGTGCGCCTTCTTGCCACTGTCGGCGGTGCTGACTTTGCAGCGATGACCGGCTTCTTGCTGCAATCGGCGGTGCGACGTACGCCGGTGATTCTCGACGGCCTGGTGTCCGGCGCCTGTGCATTGGTTGCCCATCGGGTCGCGTTCCGCTGTGCGAAGTGGTGGCAGGCGGGTCATCGTTCGGTTGAGCCGGCACACGAATTCGTGCTCAGCCGTCTACAGCTCGAACCGCTCCTCGACTACCAGTTGAGGCTTGGCGAGGGCACCGGGGCACTGCTGGCACTACCACTAGTCCGAGCGGCGCAGGCAACGCTGGCCGACATGGCCACGTTCGATGAGGCTGGAGTGTCAGACCGTCCGGCCATCGGCACTGACGCCGACGCTGACGCCGACGCCTGACTCGAGATGGGAGCAGCGGCACTGGCAATCGGCATGTTGAGCGTGCTGCCGGTTCCTGCCGTGACCGCGCCATCGGTCAAGACTCGACGCGCTGCGATGTTGCTAGCGCCAGTGATTGGGCTGATGCTCGGGCTCACGAC
>JAJKIB010000505.1 GCA_021154745.1 Mycobacterium sp. | reverse complement strand
TCCAGTGCCGAGGCGAAGGCCTTGGACATCTCGACCCCGCGCAGCGGCTGATACACCCCGTTGTAGGTCACCTCGGCCATCGACGGGTCGAAGAACAGCGTCAGATAGACGCCGGTGATCAACAGGACGATGAAGGAATACAGCGCGATCTCGCCCAGCAGGAACGACCAGTGCGTCGGGAACACCTTGCTCAACTGCCGGCGCACCGCCGCCGACGGGTGATACCGCCAATCAAGCGAATCGCCCTGCCGGGCCGCCACATCAGCCAATTTCGGCCTCATGAGCTGTACTCCCCAACCGCCGAGTGCTACTACGCATAGTAGTACTACTTAGCGTCAATGCATAGGGGTCATTCAGCCTGTGACTGCGGCAGGGCTAAGCCCCACGTGCCCCCACTCCAGATACACCTTGGTGCCTGCCTGCGACGAGTGGACGGTGGCCCGATCAGCAAGCGCATGCATCAGCGGGATACCGCGTCCGCGCATGCCTCGCCTTGTCGTCGGATCGGCGCTTAGCCAGGCGCCTTCGTCGGTCACCGTGACGATCAGCGAGGACGAGGTCCTGTCATAGTCGGCCAGCACGTGCATTGCGCCAGGCCGTGCGACCGTCGCGTACGCGAACTCTGCCGCATTGGCCATCGCCTCGTACACGGCAAGGACGACATCATTGGCCTTCGTCGCGCCGAGCGTGAAATAGCGTCGCAACCACTCCGCGAACTCACGGCGGATCTGCGCGGCGCTCTGCGGGTCGGCGGAGGCATCCATCCGCGCGAAGTGCGCGCCGTTCCAGGGCCTTCCGAAATGTGACATCTCGCCTGTTGGCTACCCCGTCGGCGGCGTGTTTAAGCCGTCAGCGCGACCCGACGCGGACTATCTCTGCCGTGATGCGGTCCAGTAGCGCGGGAAAACGGTTGGCCTCACGATGCCTGCCGGGTTTGCCGCTGCTGATCAGGCCCGCCGACAGTTGGCGTTGTGGGTCGGCCCAGACCGCGATGTTCACCAATCCGGTATGGCCGAACGCGGCGGGCGCATTGCGCCCGAACGGTCCGAACCGGTTGGACCCGAGCATGTATCCGGTGCCCCAGCGCAAGGGCATCAATCCCGTCGCGAGATCAGGGCGCAGCCTCCGGCACTCCCGGGTGGCGGCACGAAGGGTCTCGGGCTGCATGACGCGCACCCCGTCGAGTTCGCCCCCGCGGCGCAGGATCTCGGCGAAGCGGGACAGCTCCTCGGCGGTCGAAACGGTGTTGGACGACGGCACCACACCCGTGAGGAATCGCGGCGTGTTCGAGAACGGGATGATCTGGTGCATCGTGCCGCCGACAGCGGTGCGGAACGCCGCCGCGATCGGCGCAGGCAACGGTCTACCCGTTGCGTGGCTCGGGGCCACCAGCGCGACGTCGGCTTCTGCCACACCGTAGTTCGTCCACCGGAAGCCGAGTGGGTCGAGGATCTCGGTGGCGAGAACGTCGCGAATGTTCTTGCCGGTGGCGGCAGAAACGATCTCGCGCACCAGCGGGCCCCAGGTCAGCGCGTGGTAGATGTGTACCAGCCCAGGCCGATAGATCGGCTTCAGGTTGCCCAGCATCTCGCGGGCGTACTCGCTGTCGTCCATGCGCTTGAGGTCCGGCCGCGGCCCGGTCGGAAACGGCACCCCCGCGCTGTGCGTCATCACGTGCCGGATCGTGGTGCGGTCCTTGCCATGACTGGTGTAGCTGGGCAGGTAATCGCAGACCCGGTCGTCGAGGGATAACACGCCGCGTTCGACGAGCATGTGCACGACAGTTGTGGTGATCGCCTTGGCCGCGGAATACACACAGAAGGGCGTTTCCGTCGTGACAGCGACTTTTTCGGCATCGGGCGGATCATCGGGCCCATTGCCCCAGCCGTGCCCGATGGCCCTGTTGAGCACGACGCGGCCGTTGTGCCGCAGGCACAGCTGGATCGCGGGATGCATGCCGGCCGCATACCAGTGCCGTGCGGCCTGCCAGATGCGTTCGACGGACGCAGAATCGATCGCGGTGTGGTCTTCTTCGCCGATCGCTGTGACGGCGTCGAGGTCGGCTGGGACTCGGATCCTGCCGTTGGCGCTCATGCGTGCGTCCTATGCAGCGTTGCGGCCAGATGGTGTTGCAGCGGTTGACCGACGGCGCCCAATCGCAGCGTGTAGGTGAGTTCATCACCGTCGACCCGAATCGAACGGCTCAGTGCCGTCACCTCTTTCGCTGAGGTCGTGCGCCCGATATCCGTCGCGGTCAACTCCATCTCCAGCGTCGCTCCCGCGATCGACAGCGTTCCCTCCTGGATCTCGGTGATGCCCGTCGGATGGGCGAGCACGACCTCAACCCGGTCCGGCGACGGCACCCGCAGGTATCCGGTCTCTGCATGCAGCGGACGGCCGTCGTCGCTGGCCTTCGTACGTTGGCCGTAGACCAGGAACGGCTTGCCGACGTGACCGAAGGTCACTTCCTCGGTATAGCCGAACGGCTCGATCGTCGGGTACTCGCCCGCGCCCCGGCCCGACCAGGTGCCCAGCAGTGGAGCCAGCACAGCGATGCCGGGATGGAGATCGGCCACGTCCGTCAGGGTACGGCGGCCGGATGGAATAGCTTGCGGCAGGTCGTGGGTTGCCCGTTGACATGACCGCCATCCCTTTCGACCCGCACACGCTGATCGCCGAGAGCCGGCTCGGTGTGCTCGCCACCATCAAGGCCAACGGCCTGCCCCAGCTTTCCCCGGTGACGCCCTTCTACGACCGGGAGGCGGGCGTCATCTACGTGTCGATGACCGAAGGCCGCGCCAAGACGGCGAACCTGCGCCGAGATCCCCGCGCGGCGCTCGAGGTCACCAGTTCCGATGGCTGGGCGTGGGCGACGGCCGAGGGGACCGTGACACTTACCGGGCCGGGCACCGACCCCCACGGTCCCGAGGTCGAAGCGCTCGTCGACTACTACCGCAGCGCCGCAGGGGAGCACCCGGACTGGGACGAATACCGAGCAGTGATGGTGTCCGATCGCAGGGTGCTAATGGCATTGACGATCGATCGCGTGTACGGCGAAAAGATCCGCTGAACCAGGTTAGGGCGGGGGCGACCCCGGGTTGCGGGCAATGATCTGCCCGAGTTGGGCGAGCTGACCGAGAAAGTCCCCGGGACCCGAGACCGGCACCGGGGCGTCGGTCAGCTGCCATGCCTGGCACTCGTTGGTCGTGAATGCCGTATCGGTCGGCTGGATCTGCACGATCTGCGCCTTCTTGGACAGCGCGTTGTCGACGATCTCGGTCCCATTTACGCGTTTCCAGTAGCACGCGCCGTCACCGACGGGGCCCGCCGAGCTGTATGTGCCCGGCTGAATGTCCTGGCCGACCGCGTAGGTGCCGTCGGCGTCGATGGTCGTCTTGGGCGCGGGCGGCGGTGGTGGCTCGGGGTCGGCCTGGGCGGTCGCGGCGGACGCCCCGGCGCCGACGAGAACGATCGCTGCCGCCACAGCGGCGGTTCTTGTCGACTTCATGGATACCAGAGTAGGCGTTAAGACCGGCTAACGAAAACCCCGCCGCCACAGGGCGGCTGTGGCGGCGGGTCTTCGTGGGTCGAACTAACCGGCCATGAACTCGTTGTAGGCGGCAGCCAGATCTGATGGGAGCACCGACACATTGCACTGGCGCTGCGTGTCACCGATCGGCGCCAGGATGCCCTTCAGGTCGTAGTACTCCTGCGGGTTGGCCGTGAAGTAGCCGCGCAGGCTGGAGGCAGCCTGATCACGCGGCTGGCTGAACGCCGCCCCGACGGCCTGGTTGGCACCCGGGTGAACGTTCAGATAGGCGCGCGCGGACCCCAACGTCGAGCTGACGGTGTTGGAGACCCCGCTGGCGCTGCAGTCCGGCGCTGCGGCCGCGGTGGGCGCGACGATGGTTGCTGCGGCTACGCCCCCGAGTAGACAGCCCGCGGCGACACCGGCGATGTGCCGGCGCGCAGTGATACCACTGGATTTCATGATCATTTTTTCCTTTTGAATTGCGATTTGATCGCTGATTTCCCCGTCCCCAAAACAAAGGTAGCCGATGAGAAAGGGGTGCAAATTCGTCGCACAGCGCGCCCGAGCCGCGGCCAGAAGCGTTACAGCTCAACGGGGTGACATTGGGCTCAATACGGCCCGATTTCGGTAAGCCATTGACCAGATCGGCGCGGAGATCTTGAAAACTCTCAAGATTTGCCACCAGCTCTTAGTTGATCGTGATTTGCGTAGTGATCGAATTGTTATTCAATTCGCGGTGCCGTTCTCGATGTGACGACGCCGCACGAAGCTTCGCCACAGTGGCATCACTGCCGCTGGTTCGCAATCAGACCGGATTCGGCAATCAGTAGCTTCGCGGCCACCGTCGCGCCGTCGGTGCGGATCATGCCTGCGACGGCGGTCGCTCGTGCGCGCGTCTGGGGAGCGAGGGCTGTCCTCAGTGCTGCCGACAGAGACGCGGTGGTCGGAATCGGACCCTCGTGCGCGGCACCGATGCCCAGATCAGCCACCCGCCCGGCCCAGTACGGCTGGTCGGCGATCTGGGGTACCACCACCTGAGGTACGCCGGCCCTGGCGGCGGTCGTCGTCGTGCCCGCGCCGCCGTGGTGCACGACCGCGGACACTCGGGGGAACAACGCCTGGTGGTTGACCTCGCCGACGACGAAGCAGTCGTCCTTGTCATCGATCAGGTCCAGGTCGGCCCAGCCGCGGCTTAGGACGACGCGACGGCCCTGCGCGCGGATCGACTCGATGGCCACCCGGGCGATGTCGTCAGGGGCGCGCACACTGCCGAGACCCACGTACGCCGGTGGTGTGCCTGCGGCCAGGAACTCCTCCAACTCGTCGGGCAAAGGGCGTTCGTCCGGCAGAATCCACGCGCCGGTCCGCACGACGTCGAGGTCCGGCGAACCCGGCCACGGGGCAAGGAGCGGATCCGTCGCCAGCCATGGCTGGTCGGTGAAGACGTGGGCGCGCACCCTGTCCACCGGCGGCAGACCGAGCGCCTCGCGGTGGGTGTTGAGCGGCGTCCGGTACAACGCATCGACCTTCTCGGCGTCGACGTCCCACAACACCCGGTTGTCGGTGACACCCGGTGGGAACGGTCGGCCCGGCCGCGGCAGCGGCGGATAGTGCGGCGACGGCAGGCTCCTCGGATTGACGACTGCGCACACGTAGCGGATGCCACGTAGTTCGGCAGTAGTCCGCGCGCCGGCAGGCATCAAGCCGGTCGCCACCAGCGCGTCGCATCCCTCGGCTGCCGGGCCGAGTGTCTCGAACTGGGCAGCGACCAACTCCGCCGCTACTCGCGGGGCGTCCGCCGGTGACGACGGCTTCTTCCCATGCACCAGCGCGCGCACCGACCCGCCCAGCGGCACCATGGGCACGCCGACGCGGGCGAGCAGCTCTGCGAAGTCCGGCGGCGCACACACCCGCGCCTCCGCGCCCATCGCCTGCAACTGCACGGCCAGTGCCACGATCGGTTCGACGTCCCCGCGCGACCCCCACGTCGAAAACAACACGCGCATTTCGGCCCTCCCATTTCCGTCAGTTCTGTTTCTGGCCAGCGATTTTGGGGCATGAGGGGGGTCTTGCGGCAAGCCCCCCTGTGCGCTATATGTTGAAAGTGGCAGGGAGTCGGCCCTGAAATTTCTTCCACGGTTAACGCGCGCCCGGACCGGTAATCCCTCGGGCATGATCGGAAAGCTGCGTTCGGTGGTGGTCGACTGCAAGGATCCGCACGGGCTGGCCACGTTCTACTGCGGCGTGCTGGGCGGGACGGTCGACGCCGAGGACGACACGTGGGTGGTGCTCACCGACCCGGACGGCCGACGGCTGGCATTCCAGTATTCGCCACAGCACGAACCGCCACTGTTTCCCGACCCGCGCGGCTCCCAGCAGTTCCACCTCGACGTCCTCGTGGACGACGTCGACGTCGCCGAACGAAAAGCCGTGGAACTGGGCGCAACTCGCGTGGACGAGGCCGTCGGCGAAGACCGGTTCAGGGTGTTCCGCGACCCTGCGGGACACACCTTCTGCCTGGTGTGGGGAGTCAGCCAGAACGCCGGTGCGTAGTCTCTTGGCGTGCGGTTTGACCTGCTTACCCCCGGCATCGAAGTCGGACTCGTCACCACCAACCTCGACGGGATGGTCGCCTTCTACGAGGGCTTCCTCGGACTGGAGTTCCAAGGCGAGGTCGAGTTCCCCGGCGGGTCGCAGCGCAGGTACTCGCTAGGCAGCGGCGTGGTGAAGCTCGTCACGTACCACCCGACACCGCCCGCACCCGCCGCCCCCGGCGGTGGCCGCGCGCAGGCCGGGGTCCGGTACTTCACGATCGGGTTGCAGAACCTGCGCTCGGTGGCCGAGACGTTCGACGACTCCGAGTACGAGGTGGTCGAGCCGGTGACCGAGTTCGAACCCGTGCCCGGCATGGGTTGGATGTTTGTCGCCGACCCCGACGGCAACTGGATCGAATTGTTCGGAACGCTGTGACCTACCCGAGCACACCGCAGGCGACGCCGACGTGTTACCGGCATCCCGATCGCGCCACGTACATCCGCTGCACCCGCTGTAACCGTCCGATCTGCCCGGAGTGCATGCGCGACGCGGCCGTCGGTCACCAGTGCGAGGAGTGCGTGCGGGAGGGCGCGAAATCGGTGCATCAGCCGCGGACGGCATTCGGCGGACGGCAACCAGGGGCCAAGCCCGTGATCACCTACGCGCTGATCGCGATCAACGTGGCGATGTTCGTTCTCCAGACGGTGTCAAAGGGCATGCAGAGCGACCTCGTGCTGTTCTCGCCCGCCGTCGCCGACGGCGATCTATACCGGCTGGTGACTTCGGCGTTCATGCACTACGGCGTGACGCATCTGCTGTTCAACATGTATGCGCTTTTCGTCGTGGGCCCGGCCCTGGAAATGTCGTTGGGCCGACTGCGCTTCACCGGACTGTACGCGCTGAGCGCACTGGGCGGCTCGGTGCTGGTGTACCTGCTCTCCCCGCTCAACGCGGCAACCGCGGGTGCATCGGGTGCGGTGTTCGGGCTCTTCGGTGCCACGTTCGTGGTGGGCAGGCGGCTCAACCTCGACACCCGATGGGTGGTTGGACTCATCGTGCTCAATCTCGCCTTCACATTCGTGATTCCGGCCCTGGGCGGCCAGAACATCAGCTGGCAGGGGCACATCGGCGGGCTGGTCAGCGGATCGGTGGTCGCGGCCGCATACGCGTATGCACCGCGGGAGCGGCGCACGCTGATCCAGATTTCGGCGACGGTCGCCCTGCTGGTGTTGTTCGCTGTGCTGATCTGGTGGCGGACAACCGATCTGCTCGCCCAGTTCGGCATCACCTGACGTTTGCCCGGTGCTCAGCAAATAGCCACCTGGCCATGTAAGCGTGGCTACATGAGCACCGAAGACGACCGCGAGTGAGGATCGCAGCGAGGCTCAGGCCGATGGGGCGAGCCGCAAGCTCCCGCCCGAAGGGAGGACCGGAGCGAGCGGGAGTCGAGACATGAGCGTGAAGTCAGAGGCGTCGCCATGGCCGGGCGAGCTTTTCCACCGGCTGTGTGAAGTCGCGGTTGCGCGCCTGCCGCTCCGACTGAATTCCATTGTGGCGCCGACATTTCTGGGCTTCGTCGTGCTGAACAGCTTCACCTTCGCCGTCGATCTGCTGCTCCTCACGCTGCTGCACGGCGGGTTGGGCGTCGCCCTTCCCGTCGCCGTGACGGCGGCCTACGCCTGCGCGTTCACACTGAGCTACTTCCTCAACCGCACCCTGAACTTTCGCTCACACGCCGCGGTGGGCCCGCAATTCGCGGTGTACGTGGTGGTGGTCGTCGTCAACTACCTCGCGTTCATCCTCGGTGTCTCCAGCGCGTTGGCGGCGCTCGGCGTCGAGTACCACGTCGCGCGGATCGTGGCAGGCGGCTGCGAAGCGGTCTACATATACAGCGCGATGCGATGGGTGGTCTTCCGGCGCTGGACAGCTCATCGGGTGGCCGGCAAGCCGAACACGTCAAACAGCGCCGGCTCGAGAAACACTGTGAGCGCCGCGATTCCGTCCTCGCCGGGTGTGAGGACGTGTATTGCATGGGCCTGCATCGCGCCGTCCGCGTCGCGCCGGTAGTCCGCAACGGCGGGTTGACCGTTGGCGGAGGTGGGGATCATCAGTGCGGCGCCGGGCTCAGTGAACGCGCGGGCGGCGAGGAACCGCGTCACCGCATCCCGGCCGGTGAACCACACGGCGTACGGCGGCATTTCGAGCTTGACGTCGGCTTGCAGCAGCGCGGTGAGCGCGGCCATGTCGCCGTTTTCGAATGCCGCGCAATAACGTTCGACGAGCGAGAGGAGCTCGCGGTCTTCGGGCTCGGTGATGTCGTCGTCGGTTGGCGCGACCTCGGCGAGGTGTGCCCGGGCCCGCTGCAGGGCACTATTGACCGCGGCCGGCGTGGTCTCGAGCAGTTCGGCCACTTCGGCGGCGCTGAACTGCACGACATCACGCAGGATCAACACCGCGCGCTGCCGGGCAGGCAGCTCCTGCATCGCCGTGACGATGGCCAACCGGATGCTCTGTTTGGCGGTGACGGCGGCCTCGGGCGTGAATGTGTCGGGTATCGGCTCGAGCCACGGAAATCCGGCCTTGCTCGCGTCGATGTCCACCGCGGGGTCGACAGACCCGGCGCCGAGCCCGGCGGGCAGCACCCGGCGGGCGCGGTTCTGCAATGCACGCAGGCACGCCGTGGTCGCTATGCGGTACAGCCAGGTCCGCAGCGCCGCGCGCTCCTCGAACGCCTCATAGCCCCGCCAGCCGCGCAGATACGTCTCCTGGACCAGGTCCTCGGCGTCCTGCACCGAGCCGAGCATGCGGTAACAATGCGCGATCAACTCGGCGCGAAACGGCGCTGCTTGTTCGATGAAGTCTTCCTGGACCGGCACGGCTGCTCTCCTACCTGATGATGCTTCCGTCAATACAGATACGCCTGGCGACTCCAATTCATCGGGACAAACCCGATGAATCTCGCGGGGCGCGCGTATCTGATTCGATATGAACCAACCCAACACACCCCTGGCCGGCTCTACGGCCATCGTCACCGGCGCCAGTCGCGGATTCGGCCGCGGCATCGCCGCAGCCCTCGCGGGAGCCGGGGCGCATGTCGTCGGCGTCGCCCGCAACGGCGCCGACGTCAACGCCGACTCAGCCGACCCGACCACCGCCGGCCGGCTCATCGACGAGTACCAACCGCGCACCGTGGTGCTCTGCGCCGGGGCGGCGCCGCACATGAGCCCACTGCAGGAACAGACGTGGGAGTCGTTCAGCCAGAACTGGAATGTCGACGTCGCGCAGGCGTTCCACTGGATCCGGCACGCGCTGCGGCGGCCGTTGGCACCCGGCAGCACCGTGATCGCGGTATCCAGCGGCGCGGCGATCAACGGGTCGCCGCTCAGCGGTGGCTACGCGGGCGCGAAGGCCACCGTCAAGTTGATCACCGATTACGCGGCCATCGAATCGCAACGGGGCAGCCTGGGGATTGACTTCGTGTCCGTACTCCCGCAGTTGACGCCCGCGACCGACCTTGGTGCGAAGGCGGTGGCGGCCTACGCAGAACGGCAAGGCGTCGACGTCGACACGTTCGTACAGTCCCTGCCTCCCGTCCTCACCGCAGAGCAAGTCGGAAAGTCCGTGCTGGAGCTCGCCACTGGAGGGCCGAGGGACCAGCGCGCCTACATGCTCAGCTCCGCGGGCCTATCGCCGCTGGGCTGAGAAGCGGTGAATGTGGGTATCCGTCAGCATGGCGTTCAAACTCACATACACCGACGGGCAAGAATCCGATTACGACGACGGCACCAAGTGGAAAGTCGAGGACGGGGTACTCAAGCTCGGCCGTGAGGAAGGGGAGTGGACGGTGCTCGTCTCCCCTGGTCACTGGGCCACGATCGAGCTGGTCAAGGGCGAAGGTAAGGACCGCGACGGCGACCGGGATAAGGCCAGCGACAAGGACGAGAAGAAGGACGACGAGGACCGCGACGAAGCCGAAGCGGAGGCGAAAGAAGGCAAGGACGACTAGGTGGCCGGCGGGAGCGTCATCCCCGGCGGGCGCGCCCTTCCGCGCCGGGCCTGGCGCACAGCCTGACACTTCTTCGTAACGAATTCGGCCAGCGTTGAGGCGATTTGGTGCGGCTCAGCGCGGCGCAGCGCGGGCCGACGACTACGACACCGAATCGCTCCATGGTCATTAGATCTCGATGCGGGAACCGATGATTACGGTCCGGTCGAGTGGCAGCTTGAAGTAGCCGGCGGCGTCGGCGGTGATGTAGGACGTCGCGATGAAAAGCCGCTTACGCCACGGCGCCATCGTGGCTTCCTCACCCGCCGCCAGCTCGAGCTTGGACAGGAAGTAGGACGCCGAACCGACGTCGATCTTTCCTTCTGTGTGCGCAGGGTCGAGCAGCGTCAACGCGTGTGGAACGTTCGGCCGTTCCATGTACCCGAAGCCCGCGCTGACATGGATGATGCCGTCTCGTTTGTAGCCGAGCTCGTCAATCGTTATCCGCTCGTCGTCGGACAGCCGGGGCACGGGCACAGTGTCGATCGACATGATGACCACGTGTCGATGCAGCACCCGGTTGTGCTCGACGTTGGCCCTCATCGCCAGGGGCGCTGTCTCTTTGCCGCGGTTGAGGAACACCGCCGTGCCGGACATGCGCACCAGCGGGGGCTTGCAGTCCCGAAGGCCGTCGACGAACTCGCGCAGCGGCCCTTCGGCCTTTTCCCTTGCGCGCGTGACGATTTCGCGCCCGTTCTGCCAGGTAGTCATCACCGTGAATGCGGTGAGGCCGATGAGCAGCGGCAGCCAGGCGCCGTGAATGAGCTTGGTCAGATTGGCCGCGAAGAACATCAGGTCCACCAGCACAATCAGGCCGCCGCCGATGAGCACCGGCCACAGCGGCCACCCCCACCGCGTCCTGGCGTAGTAGAAGAACAGCGTGGCGACGATGGTGATCGTGCCCGTCACCGCCGTGCCGTACGCGTACGCCAACGCGGCCGAGCTGCGGAACGCGAACACGAGGGTCAGCACCGCCACCGTCAGCACCCCGTTGATCCAGGGAACGTATATCTGGCCGATCGTCGACGCAGAGGTGTGCTCAATGCGCAGCCGCGGCAGGTAGCCGAGCCGCGCAGCCTGCGACGCAACGGAGAACGCCCCAGTGATGACCGCCTGCGACGCGATGACCGTCGCCGCCGTTGCCAGCAGGACCATCGGAATCCGCGCCCATTCCGGGGTCAGCAAGAAGAAGGGGGCGCTCACCTTCGCCTCGTCGGCGAGCACCAGCGCACCCTGACCGAAGTAGCTCAGCGTGCAGGCGGGCAGCACGAGCCCGAGCCAGCCGAACGTGATGGCCTTCCTGCCGAAGTGGCCCATGTCGGCATACAGCGCCTCCGCGCCGGTTACCGACAGCACGATCGCCGCGAGGGAGAAGAACGCGACGTGAAAGTGCGCAATCAAGTACGTCAAGGCGTATGTCGGGGAAAGCGCCTTCAGGATCTCGGGATTGTCGACGATGCCATTCACCCCGCACGCGCCGATCGCCACGAACCAGGTGATCATCACCGGTCCGAAGAACCGCCCGACGGCAGCCGAGCCATGCCGCTGGACCGAGAACAGCGCCACGATGATCACTGCGGTGATCGGCACTACCCAGTCGTCGAAGCCGGGTTCGACGACCTTGAGGCCCTCGATGGCGGAGAGCACGGAGATCGCTGGCGTGATCATGCTGTCGCCGAAGAACAGGCAAGCGCCGAACAGGCCGAGTGCGGCCAGCATCAGGGCGGTACGGCGGCCACGCTGGCCCGTCCATCGCCGCAGCAGGGTGATCAGCGCCATGATCCCGCCCTCGCCGTCGTTGTCGGCACGCATCACCAACGTGATGTAGGTCAGGGTGACGATCGTCATCACGGACCAGAAGATCGTCGACACGACGCCGTACACGTTGGCTGTGGCGATGGGCACGGGATGCGGATCGCTGGGATCGAACACGGTCTGGATCGTGTAGATCGGGCTTGTGCCGATGTCACCGAAGACCACGCCGAGTGCGCCGACCACGATCGCTGGGCGAAGCGTCTGCACACACTGATGATCGCCGAGTGCACGCCTGTTCGGCGGTCAACTCGACGTTTGTGTGCAACAACCGTGCACTCGCGGGCAATTATGGTGCCATGGCCGACGAACTCGACGAGCTGTATGAAGCGAGGCCGGAGGAGTTCACCGCCCGCCGTACCGAGCTCGCCGCCGCGGCCAAGAAGCAGGGCGACGCGGACACGGCCAAACAGATCTCCGCCGCGCGAAAGCCCACCACGGCGGCGTGGGTCGTCAACCGGATCGCGCTTCGGGACTCCGACGTCCGGACTCGCCTGGCCGGCCTGGGTGAGCGGCTGAGGGACGCCCACACCGCCATGGACGGCAACCGCATCCGGGACTTGTCGGCCGAGCAGCGCCGACTTGTCGACGATGTGGCCCGGGCCGCATTCGAAGAAGCCGAGCTCGCCGATCCGTCGGCCGCGCTGCGCGACGACGTCACGGGCACCCTGCAGGCCGCGATCGCCGATCCCGACGTCGCCTCACGGCTGGGCCGGTTGACCAAGGCCGAGCAGTGGTCCGGATTCGGTGAATTCGGCGACAGCGCAATGGTTTTCACCGCGACGCGGAAGAAACCCACCGCCCGTGAGAAGCCTGTCGAGGAGCCGCAGCGAGACGACAAGCGCGACGAGAAGGGCGACCCCGGCCGCCGCGAACGCGAGAAGGCGCGGGCGGCATTGGCCGCCGCCGAGCGAGCCAAGGCCGACGCCGACGCGGCGCTGACCGAGTTGCAGTCCGATCTCGCCACCGCCCGGATGCGTCGTGACGATGCACGCAGGCGACTGCAGAACGCCGAGGACGCCTTGGCCGCCGCCGAAGACGCCTACGACAAAGGCAAGCAGGCCAGCCGCGACGCGGCGGCGGTGGTCAAGGAAGCCAAGGCGAAGCTGAGGTAGGTATCTGTGATGGACGTAGAAGTGGTCGACGGCGTGACGACCGTGCGGATCGACCATCCGCCCGTGAACGCCTTCGATCTCGGGTTGGTCGACGACGCGGTCGCCACCGTCCGCGGAGTCCAGGGACCGATCGTCCTTACGGGGGCGGGCACGTGTTTCTCGGCGGGCGTGGACCTGCGCGCGATCATCGACGGGGGAGCCGACTACACCGACCGCTTCCTAGCCGCGGTCTCGGCCGCTTTTCTTGCGGTCTTCGATCACCCGGCGCCGGTGGTCGCTGCGATCAACGGGCACGCGATCGCCGGCGGCTGCGTGCTGGCGAT